>JBBKVN010000219.1:0-21634 GCA_037968455.1 Rhodoferax sp. | reverse complement strand
TGGCCGCAGGAATCGTCATCCTCTGGCAAGTAGTCGCTCATGATGCCGCAGAAGTGAAACCCCTCCCGCAATTGAAAACTCAAGACGGGATCGACAAGGTCACCCCACAGCACCTTTTTGACATACAACTCTACAGGCATCAAATGCGACACCGCTCGGTAACCCGGCAATCTGCCACACGCGGTGATGCGTCGCAGATTCAAATGTCGGCACAACTGGCGACGACCTTCATACAAGGTGTGGCCGACCCGTTGACCACGCAAACCGGGGTCCACAAAGACCTCAGCGCCATACAAGGTAAAACCGTCGGGATTGTGCGTGCTGAAAGTGCCTGCAGCCGTGATTTCACGCCAAGTGTGCTCATCCGCCCATTCATCCCACAAAATCACCAGGGAGCTGGCACAACCCACAATGCGTTGGTCCATTTCGGCAATTAACTGTCCTTCGGGAAAAATTTCCAGTTGGTTGGCCAGATGGTCACGCCGCCACGGCGTAATAGTGGGATAAACCCGTTTCTGCAGCTGAAGCAAGGCATCAACATCGCCGGGTTTTGTCGCTCGAACAGTCACTTTTTTCATGTCGGCATTATCCTTTGAGTCCGGCCTGCCCCACCGACTCTTCTCGCCTGAAACAACCCTAAAAGCGACACTTGGAATCTACTTCTTGTTGGCCTCGTCATCAAGTGTCTTCAGATAGGCGAGCTTCTCTGCAATCTTGACTTCAAGGCCTCTTGGAACGGGCTTGTACCAACCCGGTTGACCTATTCCATCAGGCAGGTAGGTCTCTCCCGCAGCATAGGCACTGGGCTCATCATGGGCATAGCGGTATTCATGGCCGTAGCCCAATTCCTTCATCAGCTTGGTGGGAGCGTTGCGAAGGTGAACCGGAACTTCCCGGCTTTTGTCCTGCTTCACAAAGGCGCGGGCCTTGTTGTAGGCCATGTAACCCGCATTGCTTTTGGCAGCAATAGCCAGGTAGATCACGGCTTGCCCTAATGCCAACTCGCCTTCCGGACTGCCCAAACGCTCGAAGGTCAAGGCGGCATCGTTTGCAATCTGCATCGCCCGTGGATCAGCAAGCCCTATGTCTTCCCAAGCCATGCGAACAATGCGCCGCGACAAATATCGGGGATCGGCGCCTCCATCCAACATTCTCGTGAGCCAGTAAAGTGCTGCATCGGGGTTTGATCCGCGAACAGATTTGTGCAAGGCGGAGATCTGGTCGTAGAAGTTGTCGCCCCCTTTATCAAATCGCCGTGAATTCAGAGTGAGTGCATTCTGAATGAACTCCGCATTGACATCGGTGACCCCAGCAGAACCTGCCGCTGCGCCGCACTGCTCCAGCAAGTTCAGCAACCGTCTGGCGTCTCCATCGGCATAGCCGATAAGCGTTTCAATGGACAACTCATCGAAGGTCAAATGCCCTAGCACCTCTTGCTGGGCCCTCACGAGCAACTGCTTTAGCTCATCGTCGGTCAATGATTTCAGAACGTAGACCTGCGAGCGGGACAACAACGCCGAGTTAACTTCGAAGGACGGGTTCTCAGTGGTTGCACCAATAAAAGTCACCAACCCTGATTCAGCATACGGCAACAGGGCATCTTGTTGCGACTTGTTGAATCTGTGAATCTCATCCACGAACAGAATGGTGTGCTTACCTTGAGCCAAATTTTGCTGGGCTTGCTCCATCGCGGCACGGATGTCTTTGACCCCAGAGAACACGGCCGAAAGCGCAATGAACTCACAAGCAAAGGCCTTGGCGGTCAATCGAGCCAAGGTAGTTTTCCCCACCCCCGGCGGGCCCCACAAAATCATCGAGTGTGGCTTGCCAGACTGGAAGGCGAGCTTGAGTGGCTTGCCTTCTCCCAGTAAATGGGACTGCCCTATCACCTCATCCAGCACCTTGGGCCGAAGGGCCTCAGCCAGGGGTGGTATGGGCTTTTTTTCGAACAGGTCAGCCACGGTGAAGCCGCCCCAAAGTCGCGAAATTTTTGGGCTGACCGTTTACCTGCGGCGAACAAACGGTACAACACTTAGCATTGGCTCCGAGTTTGCTCAACATCAAAGAGGGGGTTGTCATAGGTTTCCGCGAAGCTGGTTTGGCGCGTGCCGCCCGGCGGATTGACCGAGGCAGTGTGAGCGCTGCACGGCGTTACTGCCGAATCACATCCGTTCCCGCCGGTGGTTTGAATTGAAAGGACTCAGGTGCGAGGGTGGGATTGACCTCCACCTTGTTGAAGGTCAACAATGACCGCTGCCCAAAGCTGTCCAAAATCTCAAGTGCCGCCAACTCGGCTGTCTTCCCAGAGGCCCTGAAGCCGACCCGAACGGTGTCCAACTGGCCGTCTTTCGATTTCGGCGTCGCGGCCACCCATTGCAAACCGTCTTTGTCGGGTGCATCCGCCAAGGTGAAGTCAGCCTGAAGTGCTTTCAAATCGGGCGCTGCGGCAATCAACGCCGCTGGCGTCGAGCCCAGCACTTGAGATTGTTTTCGCGCGGTGGCCTGATTCAAATCGACATCAAACAGCCATAGGGTCTGCCCGTCAGCCACGATGCTTTGCGCAAATGGCTTGATGTAAATGAACTTGAATCGATTGGGGCGCGAAAACTCAAACGTGCCACTGGACGTCTTGACGCGGGGCGATTGACCGTCTTTGGGCGGGGCACTGACCACTTGAGTGAACTCGGCCCGACCAGTTTTGACGGTTGAGACAAACAATTCCAAGCTTTCCAAGCCTCCAGCCCAGGCGGAGCCTGCGCAAGACGCTATTAAACCGATAGCAATTAAAACCTTTTTCATTCAATTCCTCGTCATTCAGCGCGTGCAGGCACCAAGATTTCACGCTGGCCACTGCTGCTCATGGAGCTCACCAAGCCAGCGTTTTCCATGTCTTCAACCAGTCGCGCGGCCCGGTTGTAACCGATCTTTAGGTGACGCTGCACCAGTGAGATGCTGGCTTTGCGGTTTTTCAACACGACTTCGACCGCCTGGTCGTACATCGGGTCTTTTTCGCCGACCGGATCCCCATTGAGATCACTTTCACCGTCCACAGTTCCACCTTCTAGCAGCCCTTCAACATAATTGGGCTCGCCCTGCGACTTCAAATAGCTCACCACCCGGTGTACCTCTTCGTCGCTGACGAAGGCGCCATGTACCCGAATGGGCAAACCCGTGCCGCTGGCCATGTACAGCATGTCACCCATACCCAGCAAGGCCTCGGCCCCCATCTGGTCCAGAATGGTCCGGCTGTCGATCTTGCTGCTGACCTGAAAAGCAATACGAGTCGGAATATTGGCCTTGATCAGGCCGGTGATCACGTCCACGCTGGGTCGCTGTGTGGCCAAAATCAAGTGGATACCGGCAGCGCGCGCCTTCTGGGCAAGTCGGGCAATCAATTCTTCAATTTTTTTGCCCACGACCATCATCAGGTCAGCCAACTCGTCAATCACCACAACGATGTGGGGCAAACGGTCCAGGGGTTCAGGCGACTCGGGCGTCAAACTGAACGGGTTGCCAATGTGCTCACCCCTCGCCTTGGCATCGTCAATTTTGACGTTGTAGCCTGCCAGGTTCCGGACACCCATCTTGCTTAGCAGCTTGTAGCGGCGTTCCATCTCGGCCACACACCAGGTCAGGCCATGCGCCGCCTGGCGCATATCGGTCACCACCGGCGCCAGCAGATGGGGAATGCCCTCGTACACAGACATCTCCAGCATCTTGGGGTCAATCATCAGCAAGCGAACATCCGCCGCGTCGGCCTTGTACAGCAGACTCAAAATCATGGCGTTGATACCCACCGATTTACCGGAACCGGTCGTTCCTGCCACCAACACGTGTGGCATTTTGGCCAAGTCGGCAACCACCGGGTTACCCACAATGTCTTTGCCCAAGCCCATGGTCAGGAGCGACTTTGCGCCGTGGTACACCTGCGAGCCCAAAATTTCCGACAAGCGAATGGACTGCCGCTTGGCGTTGGGCAGCTCCAGAGCCATGTAGTTTTTGCCGGGAATCGTCTCGACCACCCGAATCGAGACCAAACTCAAGGAGCGCGCCAAGTCTTTGGCCAGCCCCACAATTTGAGAACCCTTCACGCCCGTCGCGGGTTCAATCTCATAACGGGTAATTACCGGGCCTGGTTGGGCTAGCACAACCCTCACCTCGACACCAAAATCCTTGAGCTTCTTTTCAATCATCCGACTGGTCATTTCCAGCGTCTCAGGGGCTACGGTTTCTTGCCGTTCCAATGCGCTGTCCAGCAAAGCGACTTGGGGCAGCTTGCTGTCTGGCATCTCCGTGAACAATGGCTTTTGGCGCTCTTTGGCAACGCGGTCGCTCTTGGGCACCTCTGCCAAAACTGGCTCGATCACCATGGGCTCTGGGTGATGAACGGCGATATCCTCCCGTTCAACGGTGACCACTTTGGCACGCGCACGCGCTGCCTTGCGGCCCAAGGCCATGTCTTGGGCGACTTCGCGCTTGTTGCGCCGGGAATCCACCTGAAAGTACAGCCAGCCGCCCAAACGCTCAGCCACCTGTGCCCAGGAGAATCGAAACACCATCGAAGAGCCCAAAACCCCCACCGCAATCGCCAACAAACCAGACCCCGAAAACCCGAGCCACTTGACGATCAAGGGTCCTAAAAAGTATCCAGAAATTCCGCCGCCGTGCCCGGGCAATCTAGCCTCCAGGCTGTAAAAACGCGTCCACTCCAAAGTGGTGCTCGCGGCCAATAACAACAACAGGCCCAACCAAAAGGCCAAGCGCACTGGCAAGTAGCGGGCAGGGAAAGACGGCGCCACTTCTTGCTTGGGCAAGATCAACTCGCGCGAGCGCAACCAGCGTGCCAAATTCGACAACCAGACACGAACGCCTGCGGCAAGACACCACCAAACCGAGAAACCCAGCGCAAAGTAGCTTGCATCCGCCAGCCACGCCCCCAACCAGCCTGCGCGATTCATCAAGGTGCCTCCGCTGCCTGAGGTCGACCAAGCCACATCAGTGGCAGAGTAAGTGGCCATCGACACGATCCAAAAAACAAGCGCCAGCAAGCCCACAACAAGCAGGATCTCATCCGCAAACCGCCGCCATCCGGATCGAGCTTGCGCGTTGGCAGCGCGCGTGGAGTTCAGTGTATTGAAGGAATAAGTCATGAAACGCGTGTGAGTTGGGACCAGGCTTGGCCATTGGCAAATCGAATCACCGGGGCGATGCGCGCCTCTCGGTCAGGGTGATGAAGCCCCCTTCACCGGTTTCGATGAAGCCCTGCTCCTCAAAGTCACGCATCACCCGGCTAACCATCTCGCGCGACGCCCCCACCATTTTGGCAATGTCTTGACGGGACATTTTTTCGCGAATAACCAATTGGTGGTCGCCTTCAGGTACTGCGTACCCCATCAGCACCTTGGCCACACGGCCGTAAACGTTCAAAAGTGCCAAAGAGCCAATCTTTTCATTGGCCTGACGCAACCTCAAGACCAAGCCACGCATGACCGCCTGCGCCATAGAGACGTTTTCATTTAGGCAACGCTCGAACTCAGCACGCCCCAATATCAGGACATCGGTCTGGATCTCTGCCACCACACTCGCTGAGTGGGGCTCGTTATCAATCAAGCTCATTTCGCCCACATAGTCACCGGGCCTCAGGGTGGCCAAAATAACCTGGCGAGATTGACGATCGGTCATCACGACACGCGCCCGTCCGGCCAGTATCAGAAACAGTGAGTGAGCCAGCGCCCCTTGTTCAACAATAGTTTCACCACGCTTGAAGCGTTGTTTACCAACAGCTCCTGACAGCAGGATGCCTTGGTCCGACGTAATCATCGTGAAAAGTGGCACACGACGGATCAACTCTGCATTGCTCAACATTGACATCCCCTATTCCCGGTTTCCCATGCCTCACCCTGCAAGCATCGATGGGTTTCTTACAATTGATGAATTCATCACCGAGTTACTCAACTCTAAGAGTCGGAGTTATTGATTTTCTTCTCGGCGCCTCGAACTGTACACGGCAGCATTCATTTATTACAAAAGGTATTCAAGATGTCAAACACCAGACACGCTCGGGTCTTAATCTTGGGCTCGGGTCCAGCCGGCTACACCGCGGCCATCTACGCCGCCCGCGCCAACCTTAACCCATTGCTCATCACCGGCATTGCCCAAGGTGGTCAACTCATGACGACGACAGACGTCGACAATTGGCCTGCCGATGTGGATGGCGTGCAAGGCCCAGAGTTAATGCAACGCTTTCAGGCCCACGCTGAACGGTTCAAGACGGATATTGTTTTTGACCACATCCACACCGTTGACTTCAATCAGCGCCCCTACAAGCTCACCGGCGACGCTGGCGAGTACACCTGCGACTCACTTATTATTTCCACTGGGGCCTCTGCCAAGTACCTGGGGCTGCCTTCAGAAACCGCGTTCATGGGGCGTGGCGTTTCGGGCTGCGCTACCTGCGACGGTTTTTTCTACCGCGAACAGGTTTGCTGTGTGGTGGGCGGAGGAAACACTGCTGTCGAGGAAGCACTGTATCTGTCCAACATCGCCAGCAAAGTCATCCTGATTCACCGCCGTGACAAGTTCAAGGCCGAGCCAATTCTGGTTGACAAATTAATGGCAAAGGTTGCCGCCGGAAAGATTGAACTCAAAACATTTTTCACTCTGGATGAAGTGCTTGGCGATCAAAGTGGTGTTACCGGCGTCAGGATCAAAAGCGTTGACACTGGCGCCACCGAGGATTTGCCCCTGAAGGGATGCTTCATCGCCATTGGCCACTCCCCCAACACCGATATATTTCAAGGTCAGTTGGAAATGGCTGGCGGCTATATCGTCACCCAAGGGGGACTAAAAGGGTTTGCCACCCAATCCAGCGTCCCAGGCATTTTTGCAGCAGGCGACGTGCAGGACCACGTCTATAGACAAGCGATTACCAGTGCTGGCACTGGCTGCATGGCTGCCTTGGACGCGCAACGGTTTTTGGAACAAGACTAACCCATCTGACTCAGCAGGCATTTCCAATGCAAAGCCCGCTATAATGACGGGCTTTGCTGCATTCGACCCGTGAGGGCATGAACGTAGCAATTGGGTTACCGCCACCCTTTTTATTGGCGAGGTGAGGCCGGGCAAAATATCATGTGTTTGTGCAAACAAACCGTTTTTGACAGTGCCGGCCGTTAAAAGTATCGGAGTGTCCACATGGCACGCGTATGTGTAGTTACGGGCAAAGGCCCAATGGTCGGAAACAATGTTTCCCACGCCAACAACAAAACCAAACGCAGGTTCCTGCCGAACCTGCAATATCGTCGTTTTTGGGTCGAGACTGAAAACCGTTGGATTCGTCTTCGCATCTCTAACGCTGGTTTGCGTTTGATCGACAAAAACGGCATTGACGTTGTGCTCGCAGATTTGCGCGCACGTGGCCAAGCATAAGGAGAACGACCATGGCAACCAAAGGCGGACGCGAAAAAATCAAGCTGGAATCTACAGCTGGCACCGGTCACTTCTACACGACCGACAAGAACAAGAAAACCATGCCCGAGAAAATGCTGATCAAGAAATTTGATCCAAAAGCTCGCAAGCATGTGGACTACAAAGAAATGAAGCTGAAGTAATTCAGTGTCATGCATAAAAAAACCCGCTATCAGCGGGTTTTTTTATGCATGCTCGTGTTCTTATAGATTTCTGGCCCAATACAAATTAGTCTTATCAATGAGGTCTGGCGCAAGAGACAAGGTTGAACAATGCGCCTAATCCCGAAGCTCCATAAAAAAAGCCCGCTCAGCGGGCTTTGATAGTGGGCAAACAGTTTATCAACCTGATCGTGCCAAACTACGCTCTTGCAGCGCGAAGACGAAGTGAAAACTCTTGCAGCACGGCAATTCCACTGGCCTCGGCGCGATGACACCATGCCTGCAAGTCGATGGTCAACTGCTCACGCGTATGAGACCTGCTTAGCCACATCTGCCTCAGTTCTTCACGCATCACAACCATCTTGTCCAGTACCGGGGACGCCGCTCTCGCTTCCACTAACTGAGCAACGACCGCAGCGGGAACTTTTTCGGTATCACGGTGCAGCCAGCGCCGAGCTGCCTGAATAACGCTTGCATCAGCACGGCGCGCCTTCAGCGCTTGTAACTCTTCCCTGAAGGCACGACGCATGTCCAAGGCATAGCCGGCCATAATTTCATATCGATTGGCAATCAGAGCTTCCAAGGTCTTTTCGTCCGCCTGTGGGCGCAGTTCGCCCAACGCCAGCTTGGGCGGTGTTTTCTTCACTGTCGCAAGTCCAACGCTCTGCATCAGACTGATGTACATCCAACCTATGTCGAATTCAAACGGCTTGACTGACAGCTTGGCGGAGGTGGGATAGGTGTGGTGATTGTTGTGCAACTCCTCGCCCGCGATCAAAATACCCCAGGGAGATATATTGGTGCTGGCATCCGCGGCCTCAAAATTACGGTAGCCCCAATAATGGGCAGCCCCGTTAATGATGCCGGCCGCCATGATCGGAGTCCACGCCATTTGGACGGCCCATACCGTCAGCCCCGCGGCGCCAAACAAAGCGACGTCAATGATCAGCATCAAAACAACACCTTGCCAAGACAAACCCGTGTAGATCTTGCGCTCCATCCAGTCGTCTGGCGTGCCGTGCCCAAAACGTGCCATGGTCTCCATGTTTTTCGACTCCGCCCGGTATAACTCGGCGCCCTGCAGCAATACCGTTTTGATGCCATGGACGTGAGGGCTGTGCGGATCTTCCGACTTCTCACATTTGGCGTGATGCTTGCGGTGAATAGCGGTCCACTCCTTGGTCACCTGGCCAGTCGTCAACCAAAGCCAAAATCTGAAAAAGTGTGAGGCAATGGGATGTAAATCCAAGGACCTATGGGCTTGGTGACGATGCAGGTAAACAGTGACACTGATCATCGTGACATGCGTGACCGCCAAGGTGAACAAGACGATTTGCCACCATGACAGTCGCCAAGTCCCATGGGCAAGCCAGTCCAACACCGAGTTCACAACATTCCAATCGGATAAATACATAAAGTAAAAATCTCTCAACGACTTATTGATATTTAGCAACCGCGAACAACGCAGTGCATAGAGCCTGTTAGTTTACGACCGATCAGCCAAAGGCGCTGCTCAATTTATGAGCAAGTCCTCAGTACTGGAAGGTCATTTCACCCGTCAAGTCTTTTGCCAAACCGCGGCAAAGAACCCGTCGGTCTGGTGCCGATGTGGCCACAGCCGAAGGAAACGCTGCCCATCCTCCCCACCGCTGCACAAGGTGAGCGCGCCTTCAACCTTCAAGTCAGTGAGAATTTCACCCGCATTAAGGACCGTAAACTCCTTGTTGAGTTCAGTGAATGCATCGGCAATGGCCTCATTTTCTTGAGGCAAAACGCTACAGGTCGCATAGACCAATCGCCCTCCTGGCTTCAGCAATCGCGCGGCGCTCTGCAGGATGGATGTTTGTTTGACGACCATTTCCTGCACGCCTTCCGGAGACTGGCGCCATTTGAGGTCTGGATTGCGTCGCAAGGTACCCAAGCCCGTGCACGGAGCGTCAACCAGCACTCGGTCAATTTTTCCGGACAAGCGCTTGATGCGGTCATCGCGCTCATGCGCAATTGCCGCAGGATGAACGTTGGACAAACCACTTCGCGCCTGCCTTGATTTGAAAGAATCAAGCCTGCCCGCAGAGGTGTCGAACGCATACAACCGACCTGTGCTGCGCATGGCCGCGCCAATGGCCAGCGTCTTGCCCCCAGCGCCCGCACAAAAGTCGACCACCATCTCACCTCGTTTGGCATCAAGCAACATCGCCAACAACTGAGAACCCTCGTCTTGAACTTCAATGGCTCCTCGGGTAAACGCGTCGGTCTTGTTCAAGGCGGGCCTGCCGGCAATGCGCAACCCCCAAGGAGAGAACGGCGTCGGCAGGGCTTTGATACCCAGTTGCGCCAACTCTTTTTGTACATCTGCCCGCTTGGAATTCAATGCGTTCACTCGCAAGTCCAAGCCGGCCCCCTTGTTGAGGCTGTCAACCAGCGCCCAGAACTCATCGCCTAGCTGGTCTTTGAGCGGCTGAACCAGCCAATCGGGCAAATTATGACGGTGGCGCTCCATCAGATCCGCCACATTCACTTTCTCACATTGATCCAGCCAAATCACCTCCTGCTCAGACAATGCGCTGCGCAAGAAATCGCCTGGGCCATAAAAGCCCAAAATTGCCAACCGGCGCTCCTTGGGACCGGAACCGGAAGGTGAAAAATGGTCAAACAACTGCTTTTTTCTCAGCACGGTGTAGACCGTTTCAGCAAGAGTCGCACGCTCGCGAGGCCCAAGACCCCGGTGGTCTCGGAAAAACCGCGACACAATAGCGTCGGCGGGGTGATCAAATTTAAGAGTAAGTCGGACGAGTTCGGAACAAACGTCGAGAAGGGCTTTAGGATGCATAGCTTTGGATTGTCCCATGTCTGATGAAACTCTTCCGCCTTTGATCGAAACTCGCAAGGGCAAGTACCGTCACTACAAGAATCTACCGTATGAAGTTCTAGGAACGGTCCGTCACAGCGAGACACTAGAACCGATGACACTCTACCAAGCGTTGTACGGCGATCAAGGGCTTTGGGTGCGCCCTGCGGCGATGTTCAATGAGTCAATTTCCATTGACGGGGCGCTGGTACCCCGCTTTACTTGGATTTCTGATTAATCACCTAAATGACCGGGCTGTGGCACGCAAGCGCCACGTCCACACACCACCAAACAATTTCGCCAGAAATCAATAGTGAGGTGGCAAGTCGTCGCTGAGATGACGATCATTGCCACGAACCCCATCGGCGTGAGATTGCTGCAACCGGACAACTTCCCTAACGAGTGCATCAATTTGGGTCTGCTGGCGCACGACTACCTGGTTCAATTGATCCATCAGGTCCTCACCAAAGCTAGATTTCACTTCCAGCGCGGTGAGGCGGTCATCAACAATACGACTGCTTTCCATAGCTCATTAGTTTATCCGCACCAAGCTGGTCTGGTAACAGGTAAAAATGAACAAGCTCCGGCGAACCTCCCAAAAAGGTAGATTCTGGAAGCTTCGAATGCGCACGTTTTATTTGGCTTGCCAAATAACCTTTTGTCCAGACGACTCCCATTTTTCATAGTTGGCGGAATAGATGTCTTCGATACGATTTCGCTTGACTTTGAACGTGGGCGTAATCAGGTCGTTGTCGACTGTCCAAGCAGTAGTAACCACGACAATGCAGTTCAGTTGCTCATGAGGGTCAAGTGTCGAGTTGATCGACTTCAAATGCGTCGCCAAGGAGCTCTCTAACGCCGCCCTAGCGGCAGGATCTGCAACTTTCGCGACGGTCTCCGGGTTGAGCATCACAATGCCAAGTGGCTGACCCAGATTGGCACCTGTCACAACACAGGCTTCGACCGCCTCATGCATCACCAACTTATCCTCAATCGGGGCAGGGGCAACGTACTTTCCCTTGCTTGTTTTAAACAGATCCTTGACTCGTCCGGTGATATGCAAATTTCCTTCTGAGTCGATACGACCTTTGTCGCCCGTTTTCAGCCACCCATCTGCCGTAAAGGTGTCCCGAGTCTGGTCTGGC
This sequence comes from Rhodoferax sp., assembly GCA_037968455.1. GTDB lineage: Bacteria > Pseudomonadota > Gammaproteobacteria > Burkholderiales > Burkholderiaceae_C > Rhodoferax. The sequence continues at coordinate 10,013 of JBBKVN010000219.1, read as the reverse complement.
TCTTTGTAGTAGCCAAGCATCATCGCTGAGCTTTTCATCTGAATTTCACCACTTTGGTCATCAATGCGAACATCAACGCCATCGTAAGCCGGTCCAACGGTGCCCTCTTGGTTCTTACCCGGCATGGTCAGATGAGAAACCGCCAGATTTTCGGTCATGCCATATCCCTCATTCACCGGCAATCCCAACTTTCGGTACCAAGCGAGCAATGCCACAGGCATGGGGGCCGCTCCGCCGGCGGCAATTCGACATTGATCCAAGCCCAATGCCTTCAATACTTTTCTTCGAACCAACCCTCCAATAATCGGAATGGAGAGCAAGCGATTCAGCTTGGCTGGGGGCATTTTGTGGTGCACCCCTTGCTGAAACTTTACCCAAAGCCGAGGAACCGAAAAGAAAATAGTCGGCCGGGCTCGCTGCAAATCAGCGGCAAAGGTGTCCAGAGACTCAGCAAAGTAAACGCGCATACCAGTTATCAACCAGCCGTGCTCGACCAACACCCGTTCGACCACGTGAGCCAAGGGCAGATAGGAAAGCATCCTGTCTTCAGATCCCATGGTGATACGTTTGATACCCCTCTCCAAGGCCCATGCAAAGTTGCCAAAGGTATGCATCACTCCTTTGGGCATACCTGTTGTGCCTGACGTATAGATCAGCGTCGCCAACTCGTCGGCTTCACGCTTAACATCACCTTTCATGGGTTGGCTTTTAGCGCATATGGAGTCCCAGCCAGGGTACCCCTTCACGGCGTCGGGCGGAGACAGCGTGTAGCTGATGCACGGCAACCCAGCCGGTACGCCAGGTTTCATGCCCTCCCAACCATCGAGCTTTCCAACAAAGCAGGCCTTCGCCTCACTATGGCGCAGAATTTGACCGACCGTTTCCGACGCTAGAGTGGGATAAAGCGGCACGGAAACATATCCGGCCATCCAAATGGCGAGGTCACTCATCAACCACCAAGCGCAGTTTTTGGAAAGAATGGCGACTTTAGAACCCGGCTCCCAACCCTGAGCTTGCAAATGAGTCGCCATGCGTCGAACCTGATCTGCAACCTGCGACCAAGTGAAGTCAATGGAGACACCACCGCCCATCGGTTGAGTCAATGCAATCCGGTCCGGCGCCGTTTTCTCCCAATGATATAGACGCTGCAGGGCAAGCATTTCTGGCGACGCGTTGTTCATTTAGCAAGTTCCTCTGGTTATTCGAGAAGCGATCAACTGATCAAGACCCAGTATAGAAAAACTGCTCCGTTTTGTGACATGGTTTTGACAGGATTTACCCTGATAGAAGCGGCATTTAGACCTAGAGACCAAGCACTTGAAAAATTGATTTTCATCAATCAAACGTGAGCCAAGAGGAGCTTGCCGCTGCAAAGAAAAAAGCCCGCTGATGATGAATCAGCGGGCTTTCTCGCAGAGCGAAATCAGTTAACGATCAGTCTTATTGAAGCGCTTTTGGGCATCACGGGGAACGAAGACCTTACCACCGCCAACGGGCTTGGCGAACGCAGGCTTGCGGGCACCAAAATCACCACGAGGCGCAGCGCCGCCGTCGTTGCGAGATCCGGCAAAGCGATCATTGAAACCGCCTTTGCGCTCGTAACTGAAGTTCTCAGGTGCACCGCCGCTGCGATTGTCGCGCTGCGGAAAACCGGCGTTGCCATTATTTTGAAAGTCACCGCCACCCATTCGTGGGCCAGCAGCATTGCGATCTTGGAAGCCACCAGGACGGCCACCACCAGCAAAACCACTTGGGCGACCACCACCACCACCACCGAAGCCGCCAGGACGGCCACCGCCACCAAACTTGCGATCACGAGAAAAATTCTCGTTACCGCCACGACCACCCATGTTGCCGCCAGGACGGGAGTCGGGGAAGCGCTGTTGCGGCTCCAGGCCTTCAACGGTCTCGCCTTTAAAGGTGTGGTTGCTGTGGTATTCGATGTCCATGATCTTGCGGCGATCACGGAACTCGGCAAATGTCACGGCGATGCCATCACGACCCGCGCGACCCGTACGACCAATACGGTGCGTGTAGTCCTCAGCCTTCATGGGCAAGCCAAAGTTAAACACGTGGGTGACTGTCGGCACGTCAATACCGCGAGCAGCCACATCGGTTGCCACCAAAATCTGCACCTGTCCTTGGCGCAATGCCATCAGACGACGATTACGCAGACCTTGGCTCAAGGCGCCATGCAGAGCGACGGCAGAGAAGCCCTCTTGTTGCAGGTCATTGGCCAACCCATCGCACTCGATCTGGGTGCTGGCAAAGACAATCGCTTGATTGATCGTCGTATCGCGCAACCAGTGGTCCAGCAATTTGCGTTTGTGCTGAGCGTTGTCGGCCCAGAACAGCTTCTGGCTGATGTTGGCGTGCTTTTCTTGTGGCGAGTCAATTTGCAGCTTTTGTGGCTCGCGCATCACACGGGAGGCCAGTTGCTGAATGCGGGGCGCAAATGTCGCGCTGAACATCATGGTTTGCTTGCGCTGAATCGTCAGCTGATTGATCTCGGCCAAGTCATCTGAGAAGCCCAGATCCAACATGCGGTCAGCTTCGTCAACGACCAAGAACTGAACTTGGTCCAATTTGATTTGCATCGAGCGCTGCAGATCAAGCAAACGACCAGGCGTCGCCACTACCAAATTGGCGTTTTGCAGCTTGGCCAGTTGCAACTGGTAAGGCATACCGCCGACCACATTGGCAACGCGCAGACCACGGCAATGTTGAACCAGGTCAATCGCGTCGTGTGCTACTTGTTGAGCCAATTCACGAGTTGGGCAAACAATCAGCGCACCAGGTGTTGCAGGTGTGAAATGACGAGGATTGGTAGGATCCTTGCGCTTGGCGCGCTTGGGAGGTGCATCGCCGTTGGCTGCGGCGTCGGCCACTGCTTGCTCGTAATCAGCCTTCTCTTGGGCTTCGGCTTGCGCACGCTGTGTCAACAGGGTGTGCAGCACCGGCAACAAGAAGGCCGCAGTTTTGCCGCTACCTGTCTGGCTGGACACCATCAAGTCGATAAAGCGGGCGACTTCGCCAGCGGCGCTTTCGCCCTGCATTGCCAAAGGAATGGTCTTCAGTTGCACCGTGGTGGGCTGGGTGAATCCCAAGTCCTTGACGGCTTGAATCAACTCAGGGGCAAGTCCCAGTGTGACGAAGCCATTGGGCACTTCTGGAGTCTCCTTTACATCGGCCACGGGCGCAGTGGCCACGTTGTCGATGACAGCAGAAACGTCATTGGAAATAATTTCGGCAGGCGAAAAGTCGCCTGTCGCTTGGATAGCGTCAGTCATGAATTTACTCACACGCGAGCATCGCAAGTTGTGCGATTGCCCCGTCAATGGTTAAAAAACATCAACCATCAAACGGAACCTGCTCTGACTCACAAAAGGAGTTCTATCAGCGCTGGGGGCCCTTCTTAAGCTGATTCAATTTGAACCGGCTTGGACCCAGTGAATGAAGGGAGATGTACAAATATGCACTGCTGATTGCAGCACAGCCTTGAATTATGCCATCGATTCGGGTTTACACCTAATCTTTTAATTTAAGAAATCGATCACGGTAGTGCTCTAGTTCGTCGATCGACTCGTGCACGTCGGCCAAGGCGGTGTGTTTTTGTTGTTTTTTGAACGCGCTGTGCACGTCAGGACGCCAGCGCTTGGACAGCTCCTTGAGGGTGCTCACATCAATGTTGCGATAGTGAAAAAACGCTTCTAGCTTCGGCATGTACTTCACCAAGAAACGACGGTCCTGCCCAATGCTGTTGCCGCACATCGGGGAACCATTCTTGGGAACATACTGGACTAGAAATGACAGAAGTTGCTCTTGCGCTTCTTCTTCACTCAGTCGACTCGCCTTGACCTTTTCGATCAAACCACTGCGTCCATGTGTGCCTTTGTTCCAGGCGTCCATTTGATCGAGCTGCGCGTCGCTTTGATGAATGACAAGCACCGGGCCCTCCACTCTTGACTCAAGATGTGGACCTGTCACCACGACTGCAATTTCGATGATTCGATCAACGTCCGGGTACAGGCCCGTCATCTCACAATCCAGCCAAACGAGGTTTTGATCGGATTTGACGAGTAAGGTAGGTGCCAAGGGGGAGTTAGTGGAGTCCATCGCTGAATTGTCACCGATGGCCTAAACTCTGGCGCCATGCCCGCATCTTCCGCCGCTCTCGACCCATCTCTATGGCTCACCCTCGTGTTCGCCCTCACGCTTGCATTTGGGCTATTGTTAAAACTCTTTCTTGCTTCCCGACAAATTCGCCACGTCGCTGAGCATCGCCAACAAGTTCCAGTTGCATTTGCCAGCACGATCACGCTTTCTGCCCATCAAAAAGCAGCTGACTACACGCTGGCCAAAGCACGTTTGAGCCTCATCGAACTGGCCATCAGTGCGGGAATTCTCCTCGGCTGGACGTTGCTTGGCGGTCTGTCGTTGCTCAACGCGTCGCTCATGAGTACGTTGGGCAATGGTCTGACTCAGCAGCTCGCACTGATTTTTTCTTTTGTGCTCATCAACGGATTGCTGGAATTGCCACTCAGCTGGTACCAAACCTTTGTAGTCGAAAGCCGCTTCGACTTCAACAAGACAACACCCCGGCTTTGGCTCATGGATCTACTCAAGGCCAGTGTTTTGGGGGTAATGATTGGGTTGCCGATCGCTGCGCTGGTCCTGTGGGTCATGGATGCGTCCGGCAGCTTGTGGTGGTTGTGGACATGGGCAGTGTGGATGGGATTCAATTTGCTTTTGCTGCTGATCTACCCAAGCTTTATTGCGCCGCTGTTTAATAAATTCACACCATTGAACGACCACACGCTGAAATCCCGGGTTACGGCGTTGATGGCCCGTTGCGGCTTTTCCGCAGAGGGGCTGTACGTGATGGACGGCAGCAAGCGCAGCGCTCATGCCAACGCTTATTTCACAGGATTTGGTGCAAGCAAGCGTGTGGTTTTTTACGACACACTGCTTGCAAAACTGTCGGCTGACGAGGTCGATGCGGTGCTGGCTCATGAACTCGGCCATTTCAAGCATAAACATGTCCTGAAGCGCATCGTTGCCATGTTCTCAATGAGTTTGCTTGGTTTGGCTCTGCTGGGCTGGTTGGCCACGCAGGTGTGGTTTTTTACCGGGCTGGGCGTTTACCCCAATCTGGACACATCCAACAGTGCGCTGTCCTTGCTCCTGTTCATGTTGGTCATCCCTGTTTTCAGCTTTTTCATCACCCCATTGTTCGCCCGCCTGTCCCGCCAACACGAGTTTGAGGCAGACGCCTACGCGGTCGAGAAAACCAATGGATCAGCCTTGGCTTCGGCGCTACTCAAACTCTATGAAGACAATGCGTCAACGTTGACACCTGACCCCGTCTATGTCCAGTTTTACTACTCTCATCCACCGGCTTCGGAACGTCTCTCCCGCATGGACGCGTGAGAACACCCAACTCCTTTGATCGACACCCAATGACATCCATGCTTAAGAAAAAAGACTGGTCTGGCCAGACCAGACGTGCACTGAATGCTGCAGAAATCGTAGCAAAACTATCCCACATTGATGGCTGGCGGCTCAATGGCGATGGCCCAGCGGTGGCCATTGAAAAGACCTTCACGTTTGCCAACTATTACGAAACTATCAGCTTCGTCAATGCAGTGGCTTTTATCGCTAACGCGCAAGATCACCACCCGGATATGTCGGTGCACTACAACCGATGCGTCGTGCACCTCAACACCCATGATGTCAATGGCATTTCCGCCACCGACTTTGAGTGCGCGACTCAGATCGAGGCTCTGCTGGCATGAACGTCGTTAACAAGGCCCCTCGCTAATGGAACGCGCCACACTTGACCGCGGCTTGATCATTGCCAACTATGGTCGGCACTTTTTGGTGGAGACCCCAGAAGGGAAGCGCCTCATTTGTCATTCCAGAGGCAAGAAGAGCCAAGGGGTTGTTGGAGACCGTGTGTTGTGGCAAGCGTCCCGCGACGAAGGTACCATCGAAAAAATTGAACCGCGGCGCAATCTTTTTTACCGCCAGGATGAGGTCCGGACCAAGTCCTTTGCTTCGAACCTCGACCAGGTTTTGATTTTGATTGCAGCAGAGCCAGAGTTCTCCAGCAGCCAACTGTCACGGGCGCTGATCGCGGCGGAGGCGGAACACATCACGCCCATCATCGCGCTGAACAAAAGTGATTTGGTGGAACCCTTTGCCCGCGCCTGGGAATGGCTTCGCCCGTATCGCCAGATGCATTACGGCGTGCTACCCCTGTCTTTGCGCCAATCCGCCGACGTGGACCGTGCAGAACTCGTGAAGCTCCTGCACGGAAAAACGACCCTGGTGCTTGGGCCCTCCGGTGCCGGAAAAAGCACCTTGATCAATTTGTTGGCGCCCGGCGCGCTGGCCCAAACCGGCGAGATATCGCAAGCCCTCAATGCGGGGAAACACACCACGACCAGCACCACTTGGTATTGGGTGGACGCTGACAAAACAACTGCCATCATCGACTCCCCCGGATTTCAGGAGTTTGGGCTGAATCACATTGATCCTGCCCAGCTAGCGGCCTATATGCCGGATCTGAAACCCCATGTCGCCCATTGCAAGTTCTACAACTGCAGTCACCTTCACGAACCCACTTGCGGCGTTCGTTCTGCAGTCAAACCAGACGGTAGCCCTGATGGAATAAGCGCAAACCGCTATAAAATATATAGCGATTTATACAATGAACTGAGTCAGGTTAGAAAATACTAGGACATAGGATTGCAACCTAACAACACCTCGCCCACGGCGGTTAGTAGCACTGCGCACTGATCCGGGGGGCCAATGCTGATGCGCAGGTATTGCTCAATTCGGGCTTGATTGAAGTGGCGCACAAAACGCCACGGTCCCTCAGTCCAGCCGCGATCTCCGCCGCGTCAAAGGAGGGATGCTGGGCAAACACATAGTTGGCCAGCGATGGCAGTACTTTGAACCCAAGATCCTCCAAGGCCAACGACACCCCCTCCCTGCTGCTGATAATCGCCTGACGGTTGCGCTCCAAATAGGCAGTGTCCTGGTACGCTGCAATTCCCCCGGCAATGGCAAGCGATCCAGCGGATAGGCATTGAAGCTATCTTTAACCCGCGTCAGGGCCTCAATCAGATGGAGCTGCCCACAGGCGAAGCCAATGCGCAAGCCCGCCAATGAGCGGGACTTTGACAGCGTGTGGACCACCAACAGGTTGGGATACCGGGAAATCAGTGGAATAGCACTCTCACCACCAAAGTCCACATAGGCCTCATCCACAAGCACCACTCGATGAGGGTGCAGTTTCAGCAAAGCCTCAATGTTTTTTGTCGCCAGCCCGATGCCGGTCGGCGCGTCCGGGTTGGCAATCACGACGCCGGCCACGGGGTTTTGTGCTGACCACTCGTAGGCATCAACATCGATTGCCATGGAGTCAGTCAGCGGCACCGTTTCGACAGAAATGCCATACAAATTAGGGTAAACACTGTAAAAAGCATAGCTAATGTCGGGCTTCAACAAAGGGGATCCTTGTTGAAAGGACGTAAAAAAGGCGTGCGCCAAAACTTCGTCAGACCCATTGCCTAGAAATACATTACCAGCAGCCAAGCCATGGTACGCAGCAATGGCGGCTCTCAGCCCAGTGGATTCGGGATCAGGATAAAGCTGCAAACCATTTTGGTCTTCATCCCGAATTGCCGAAATTACCAGGGCGAGGGAGGATAGGGGTTTTCATTGGTGTTGAGCTTGACCAAGTTGTCAATTTTGGGCTGTTCCCCGGGCACATAGGGAACAAGTTGCTCAACAACAGCGCTCACAAAAGAAGATTTCATCGGAGTTGTTTTTGAACTGAGAGTTAATTCGAGAGCATTCGAGGCGCGTAGCTCGCGCAACAAGCTAACCTAGGAAGCGGGCCAAGGTCAGAAGCGCCAACAGCACCATCCACATGACCACCGAGCGCCAAACCAAGCCCACGACAACCGCCAAGTGCCCGAGCTCTGGCACTTGCCCCTTGTCCGGATTGAACGATCTCCGACCCATGCTCACTGGACTTTCCAACTCGCCACCCTCTGAATGCGCGGATTGGCTTTCGGCACGACCCAAACGAATGTTCACGGCGCCCGAGGTAGCTGCAAGTACCACCCCGTCATTGCTGGCATTTGGACTGTTTTCATAGCTCCGCCATGCGTCGATAGCTTCCTCAAAACTTCCGACGACTGCAAAACTGATTGCGGTAATGCGAGCGGGAAGCCAGTCAATCACCAGCCAAGCCTTGAGGGCTGTGTTTTGCAAAGCCTGGCTGGCCGGTTGGTGGTCCTTGGTACTCTTGTGCTGCCAATACCGAGCAACAAACTCACCTAGGCGATACACAACAGCGCCACATGGACCCAACCCAAAGGCCGCCAGCACTGAGAACCACGCCAGCACGCCGAACACATGCCGGTGCGCGGCCAGCACGGAGTGCTCCACGACATGACGAACAATCTCGCTGCGGGGCAGCTCACTCGCATCGATTTGCTTCCACTGAGCCAACAACATACGCGCTCGATCTTCCTCGCCGTCAGCGAGCGCATCTCTGATTTCGGTAAAGTGGAAGCTGAACTGCCGGAATCCCAAAGTGGTGTACAGGACCAATACGCTCCAAATCATCGCCAATGGCCACCCAATGAACGAGAGCAGCGCCCAATAGATAGCAAGCGATGCGACTGACGGCCCAAGTACGGCAAACGACCAAGCCAAGCCGGCGTGATGAGATTTACCGGCATCAAAGTTGCGGCTGGCCCATCTCACCCAAATGCGAATCGAACCATGAATTGCATTTCCCCTTCCAAGGGGACGGGCCTGCTCCAGAAGCAGTGCAAGAAGCAGGGAAATAAAGCTCATGCAATCATCATACTGGCAGGGTAGCGTTAGGCTGACAACATGCGGTAAAAGTTGCGAAGCATGCCGGCCGTTGCTCCCCAAATATATCGTTGCGTCAGATGATCCTGGTACGGCATCGAGAACCACTCTCGCCGTACGCCATCCCATTCAAAACTGTGCCGCTGGTGATGGGCTGGGTTCATTAAAAACTCAAGAGGTACTTCAAACGCATCAGCGACCTCAAATTCATTGAGTGCCAGCGTGAATCCAGGCGTCACCAAGGCCACCACGGGCGTCACCTGGAACGCTGAGCCGGTGACATAGAGCGGCATCTCACCCAGCACCTGAATTGACGAAGCCAGCAGACCGATCTCCTCAAAGGATTCGCGGAGCGCGGTGGCGGTGGCATCTACATCCTCAATATCCGCCTTGCCTCCAGGAAAAGCGATTTGACCAGAATGCGATGACAAATGCTTTGTTCGCTCGGTTAACAACACCGTCGGTTGATCCCGCATGACAATGGGCACCAAAACAGAGGCCCTTAGCGGTGGGCGCGACGAAAAACTCGGCTCCGCATGCACCTCTGGTTCCCATGGGGGCGGAGCCAGAAAACGACGTCTTATCGCCTCAGGCTGAAGCGCGGGCACAGGCACAGCTGGCAAATGGGAGTCAACCCCAACGATGGGGATCAGTCGCGGATCAAATGTCGGCAGCCGGCCTGTGGAAGCAATGGGACTATCTGCACTCAAAAGAAACCATCCCTTCAAACTCAGTCAATAAAAAAGCCGCCACAAGTCAAGACTTGGGCGGCTTTTGCAAGGCAGGCTGAATTACGCAGCGACTGTCTTGACTTTACGAGCTGGCAACTTCTCTTTAATACGAGCCGACTTGCCGCTGCGATCACGCAGGTAGTAAAGCTTGGCACGGCGAACATCACCGCGACGCTTCACCTCGATACCAGCGATCAATGGGCTGTAAGTTTGGAACGTACGCTCCACACCTTCGCCGCTAGAGATTTTGCGCACGATGAAGCCGCTATTCAGGCCACGATTGCGCTTGGCAATCACAACACCTTCATATGCCTGCACACGTTTACGTGTACCTTCAACGACGTTGACGCTGACAACGACGGTGTCGCCAGGTGCGAATTCAGGAAT
>JBBKVN010000218.1:0-5729 GCA_037968455.1 Rhodoferax sp. | reverse complement strand
CGTGGCCAACTCGACCAGATTGGCGTCAAAGTGGGCGCGGTGAATGGTTTGGGCCTGAAACATCAGGTCGTTGAACGGCAGGTCGAACAAGGCCTGCACCTCAGCCACCGCCCAGACTCGCTGGTCGGTCTTGGGGCGCGCCACGGTTTTGTGGGGGGCATGAAAATGGACGGGCTTGGATACCACGGGTGCGGAAACGGTGTCAGTGCTCATCTGGTGTCTTTCTACGTTTTTGTTAGGCGCTCCAACGCGCGTCGTGAGTCTTGAATTTAGGCGGGGAGTCCTGCGTCGCCGTTCCGGGAATCGCAGCTTAAGGACTGACGCTTGCGGCGCCCTGACTGGGGCGATTGACGCCCCTCACCCGGTTCAAAACACGGTCAGTCTTCAATGCCGCGCTGGGCCGGAATACCGGCGTTGAAAGCGTGTTTGACCTTGGTCATTTCAGTCACGGTGTCGGCGAGTTCGATGATTTCGGGCGGGCAACGTCTGCCGGTCAGCACCACATGCACATGGCTGGGGCGCGTGCGCAGGGTCTCCAGCACGTCGTCCAGCGGCATCCAGCCGTAAATCAGCGGGTAGGTGATTTCATCGAGCGTGACCATGAAGTAATCGCCGCTCATGATCGCCGCCTTGGCTTTTTGCCAGCCGTCGCGCGCCAACTGGGCGGAATGCTCCAGGTCCTGGCTCTTCCAACTGAAACCATCGCCCAGACCTTCAATCGGAATGCCGAGCTGCTCGAACATGCGGTGCTCGCCAAAACGGGCGCTGGGCACCTTCATGAACTGGAAAATCTTGACGGCTTTGCCACGACCATGGGCCCGCAACGCCAAGCCAAAGGCGGCGGTGCTTTTGCCTTTGCCGTCGCCCGTGTTGACGATCACTAGGCCGCGCCGCTCCCCTTCGGGTTTTTCATACGGCTTTTCGCTGGGCGGGGTTTCAATTTGCATGGGAATCAATCTTTCTGAAAATTGGGGCTGAGTTGCACGGTCTCGCCAATGATGAGCAAGCCGGGTCGCGGCCCGTAGGTGGGTGCGAGTTCGACCAAGCGGCTCAGACTGCAGGCGAACACCTCCTGAGTGCTGCGCGTGCCATCGCGCACGATGGCGGCTGGCGTGCTGGGGGGCAGCCCGTGTGAAATGAGTAGCTCGGCAATCAAGGCCAGGCGTTGAATGCCCATGTAAAAAACGCGGGTCTGGCCGGGGCGGGCCAGCGACGCCCAGTCGGCATGGGTGCTGTCGTCGGCCAAATGGCCCGGTAAAAACACACAACTGCTGGCCAAATCCCGGTGGGTGAGCGGAATGCCGGCCGCCGCCGAGCAGCCGCTGGCCGCTGTCACGCCCGGCACCACCTCAAACGCAATGCCGGCAGCTTGCAGGGCTTGTACCTCTTCCCCGCCGCGGCCAAACACAAACGGATCGCCGCCTTTGAGACGCACCACACGCTTGCCCAGGCGGGCGTGGCGCACCAACAAGTCGTGAATGCCGTCTTGCGGCACGGCATGGTCGCCCAGCGCTTTGCCCACATACACCCGTTCAGCCCCAGAAGGAATGCAGCCCAGCACCTCGGCCGAGATCAAGCGGTCATGCACCACCACCTCGGCGTTGCGCAGTCTGTCCAGCGCACGCAGTGTCATCAGGTCCAGCGGGCCCGGGCCAGCGCCCACAATGGCAACAAAACCGGTGCTTGGCGCGTTCGTGCTCTCAGTCATCACATGCTCCTGGCCCTTGGTGAAACACCAGGTCGGCAACCGGTTGGCCACCCACCAAGTGCTGGTCAATGATGCGGTCCATATTGGCCGGTGTCACGTTGTAGTACCAAGTGCCGTCGGGCTGCACACACATCACGGGCCCGCCTTTGCAGGCCGCAAAACAGCTCACCCGGCTGCGCTTGACCCGCAACTCACCCTCGTTCACACCCGCTGCCTTGAACTTGTCACCCAAGCTATCGTAAAGCGCTTGCGCCGCGCCGTCTTGCGTGCAGCGCGGGCCCGTGCACAACAGGATGTGGCGCTTGTAAGTGCCGATCTTGGGTTTTTGCACCTCACTCATTCACCGACCTCCTCAGTCAAGGCGGCTTCTTCTTCCACCGGGGCGGTCAACACCATGTCGATGTAATCCGCAGGCAACTTGTGGCGCAGAGCCAACTCGGCCACCGAGACACCATCGGCGTGGTCGATCTTCAGATTCTCCATCCAGCCCAACAGGCCGGTGGAAAGAGAACGCCCTGCTTTCTCACCCTCACGGGTGCTGCCGTCGCCATGCAACTCGTACTTGTTGGCGTAGCCCCGGGGGGTGACCATCAGGCCATCGCGCACAAAGGTGTTGCTGTTGCCAATCAGCACCGTGGTCAACATGCCAATGTCGCAGTCACTCATCTTGTCCAGCGTGGTGAACTCGATGCGCTCACGGCGCCGGTAGGCGGACTTGACCACCGCCACCGGGGTGTCCGCCCGGCGGTGGCGCAGGAACAAGGCTTGCGCCTGCACGATTTGCTGGGTGCGACGCCCGCTTTTCGGGTTGTACAGCGCCACCACAAAGTCGGCCGCCGCCACTGCATCCAACCGGCGAGCAATCACAGGCCAGGGGGTGAGCAGGTCAGACAGCGAGATGGAACAAAAGTCATGAGTGAGCGGCGCACCCACCAGTGACGCACAGGCATTGATGGCCGATGCACCGGGAATCACCTCCACCGCCACGCCCGAGTCCGGCGTCCAGCCGGCCTGAAACAAGACCTCGTAGGTGGGGCCGGCCATGCCGTACACACCGGCGTCGCCTGACGAAATTAGCGCCACTTTTTTGCCGGCCTTGGCGGCCTCCAGGGCGTGCACGGCCCGGTCCAGCTCCTCGGTCATGCCCTTGCGAATGACCTCCTTGCCTTCCAGTAAATCCGCCACCAGCTTGATGTAGGTGACATAACCGACCACCACATCCGCCTCGGCAATGGCCGCCGCTGCGCGGTGGGTCATGTGTTCATAACTGCCCGGCCCAATGCCGACCAGCATGATTTTTCCGGCTTTCGGTTGGATTTCAAGGGATTCACTCATTGACAACTTTCATAACGGGGGTGTTGGACGCGGCGCGGCCAGACTGAAGATCAACCAGCACCGGGCGAAGCCAGCGCTGGAACAAAAAGGCACTGACCCCACCCATGCCAATCCAAAACGACAACGACACCCACGCCGTTGCCCAAATGAATTGCTGGCCCAGGTCTCTCAACACCGTTTGCGCCTCGCCGCTGAATCCCGCCAAGGGGTCAGCGGTGATGTGAGGCGCACCCAGCACAAAGGGCAGGGCCAGCCAGGCGGCTGCAGCGGCCCACCGCACCCTATGGCGCAGAAAGCCCATTGAGACACAAGCCAGGGCAGCACTGCCCGCCGCCAGTACCCACCACCCTTGACGAGAACCGAGCCGGGCGGCGTCCATGCCGGGAATTTCAGCCGGCAGCCCCAAAGCAGGCCAAAAATCGAACGACAACCAGCCCGCACCTGCCACCAAGGCGGCCAGCCAGAGGGTGCGCTGCTGCGGGAAGCGCCATTGCGCAGCCCCCATCACCGCCAACACCAACAAAGCCATGCTGAATGCGTGCATCACATTGGCAACCCAGGTCCAAAAGGTGCGCTCCAACCCATCTTCGGGTGACCATGCTGCTGTCTCCGCGTGACCGACATCGTGGCTGTGAGCCTGCGCATGAACATGGGCTTCGACCACCGGCGTGGCCAGTGCGGGCGCTTCAAGCTTTTGCCCCTCATAAACCTCGGCCGCCAAAATGATGGGGACAGTTTGCAGGCGTTGGACGCCGGTTTGCAGGCTGCCCAGCAGCAGGGCCGCCGCCAGCGCCGCCCAGATGAGTCGTTGAAAAATCATGAAATCTCCCTGGGGAATGAGAGTTTTAGTGGCAAGGTTTAACCGTGACGTGGCGCACGTCATGAGCGGCGTTGTGCAGCGTCGGGCTCTCGGCAAAGGCCACGCCGTAGAAAACGCTCATGCCCAGAATGGCACCCGCGGTGAGTTGCAGCATCACGCTGCGCACGGCGCTGTGGTTCTGGGTGGCGGACGTGGTTTGAATTGAAGTTGTCGTCATGTGTAGCTCCTTGAGGTTTAAAAAAGAATCAATCGGGAAACGAAAAATCGCAGCGGGCTAGAGAAACCGTGGCATTGCGCCCATCTTCACCACGGTGTTTAAATTTTTCGAGCAACAAGGCTGATGCAGGCAACGGGCCGCCCTGCCCGCCCACCAACAAGGCCGCAGCCTCGCTCACCGAGGGCGTGCCGGTGTACTTACGCACGGTTTCAGACGGGTTGGGCACAGGGACTGCCGCCAATTCATCCGGGCGGAAGAACACCAGTTGCCAACCCAACTCCTCGGCCAGCGCCAATAAGGCGGGCTCGTCGGCTTTCAGCGTGATGCTGGCCGCCGCACGCACCTGCGAGAGCGACGCACCCACTTGCGCCAGCGCCAAGCTCAGGGCGTGGCGCAGGGTCGCCAGCGGCGTGCCCCGGTCGCAGCCCAGGCCGACGCTCAAACGCAAGTCATTTGTCATCACGCGGCGACTTCCACCGGCGGGCGATACACCACCAATCGCTCGTGCAGGGCTTGCCACTGGGCATCGGGCACGTCAGCATGGGTGATCCACAACACGGCCTTGAAGTGATTCAGGTCCACGTCCGCCAGCCGGCTGAACAGCGCAATGCTGGCCGGCAGCGGTGTGGGTCGGGTCCACCAATGGGGGCTGCCCACCTCTTGCACCACGGCCACGGGTTCTTCGTTAACCACCGCCGCAGAGACGCGGGTGATGTTGATCTTGGGCGCCTCCACGCGCCAGCCCAGGTGGCGCCCCAAAATATCCACGGGAATGGTCTTGCCCACATCCGACGCAGTGGTAAGCACGGCGGTGGCGCCCAGCAAATCGGCCACGCGCTCGCTCCACACATTGGCGCCGCCCACATGGCCGGACAACACCGGAATCACAAACTTGCCGGCGTCATCCACCACGGTGATGCCGGGGTCAAGGTCTTTGCTTTTCAAGTGCGGCGCAATCAGTCGGACGACGGCGCCCAGGGAGATCAAACAAATGAGTTGGTCGTAGTCGGCAAACAGGCCCGCAATCTCGGCGCTCAAAGCACCGTCATAGGCGCGCAAGGTATTGGGCGTCTCGGCAAAAGCGGCTGCAAATTTGGCAGAGGTGCACACATGGGCCTCGGGCAAGTCTGCCGCCAGCGCCACGGCTTGCGCAACACCATGTTTGGTGATGGCAACAATGCACACCCGCTGGTCTTCCAGGGCGACGGGCGGGGCGGACACGACCACTTTGGTTTCTGAACTCATCATTCTTCCTGTTCTTCGGTGGCCAACACCACCATTGAAGGCAATTCAATGGCATTGGCCGAGGTTTTCTTCAAACAGCCCTTGATGCGTTCGCCGCGCACACGGTGCGGATTCTTCACAATCAAAAGCGACAAATAACTCACCTTGGTGCCGAGCAACTGCAGCATGTCTGCGCCGGCAAAGGTGCGCTCATCGGGGGCGCCGACACGTTCTATGAACACGGTTTGGCTGAGCAGGTCACGCGTTTGCAACCAGACAATCAGCTCATCCAGCAAGGGTTTGACCTTCATCAGCACCAGGGTGTCGAAGTCGGGCAACAAACGGTCCACCGCACTCACGCCATAGGCTGCGGGCACGATGGCCACGGTGTCGTCCTGCTCGGAGAACGGCAAATTGCGGGTGGC
>JBBKVN010000217.1:0-10593 GCA_037968455.1 Rhodoferax sp. | reverse complement strand
AATGGGTCATACCTGATCAAGAACAGTCTGATAGAGCTCAAAGTACTTTGCGGCGGAATTCTCCCAGCCCAGCGGCTGGCGCATGGCGCGGGCTCTCACCCGGTTCCACTCTGCACGCCGGTCAAACAGCGCGAATGCGCGACGAACGGCGCGCTGAAAGTCGCTCTGGTGAAAAGCCTCAAATACAAAGCCATTGGCGCTGTTGTCGGCCAGGTTCTCCAATGAACTGTCCACTACTGTATCGGCCAGCCCCCCAACACGGTGCACCAACGGTAGGCTGCCGTATTTCAGGCCGTACATTTGCGTCAGACCGCATGGTTCAAACCGGGAAGGCACCAGCGTCACATCGCTGGCACCGAAGAGACGGTGGGCATAGTTTTCGTCATAGCCGATACGCACCGACAATGCCGCTGGATGAGCTGCCGCGTACTCGCGCAAGGCGTCTTCCAGCCACGCCTCGCCGCTGCCGAGTAACACCATTTGGCCACCTTGCGCAATCAATGCATCGAGCCCGCCCAACACCAGGTGCAGACCTTTCTGCTCGGTCAGGCGACTGACTACGCAAAATAGGGGCACATCGTCCCGAACGGTCAGGCCCAGCTCTTCCTGCAACGCCGCTTTGCAGCGAGCTTTGCCTGCCGGTTTGCGGGCGTCAAACGAAAAGGGAATCAGGGGGTCATGGGCGGGGTTCCAGACAGCATCGTCCACCCCATTCAGGATGCCGGCCAGGACGTTGGCGCGCGAGCGCAACAAACCATCCAAACCGCAGCCCTGCTCGGGGGTTTGAATTTCCCGGGCATATGTAGGGCTGACGGTACTGATGCCATCGGCATAAAACAAGCCCGCTTTCATGAATGAAATCTGGCCGTGAAACTCCAAGCCATGGAGCGCAAAGGCCGCATCAGGAAGACCCAAGTCCGCCCAATGGTGGGCGTCAAACAAGCCCTGGTAGGCCAGGTTATGGACCGTGTAAACGCTGGCCACCCTCGGAATATGCCGGTCTCGGGTGAAGTGCTGATAGGCAGGAGCTAGCGCCGCGTGCCAATCGTGACTGTGCACCACCTGCGGTTGCCAATCGGCATCCAGCCCATTGGCGAGCCTTGCCGCCACAAAACCCAGCAAGCCAAAGCGGCGGTGGTTGTCCGAAAATGGTTTGCGATCGACATCCTCATAGGGGCCACCGGGGCGGTCATACAAGGCAGGCGCATCGATGACATAGGCGTCAATATTCAGTGAGGCAAGCCGGCCGCGCCGCAACGCGACCTGTTCACCCCATGGGGCGGACAACTCGCAGACGAGTTCCTGTTCCCTCAGGTCAGACAGAATCACCCCAAACCCGGGCAACAACACGCGGACTTCACAGCCGGTAATCTTCAGGGCGGCTGGCAACGCGCCCGCGATGTCGGCCAGTCCGCCCGTTTTGAGCAATGGGAAAATTTCGGCGCTGACTTGAAGGACTTTCATGGGTTTTCTAATGGTGTGAGTTTGGCCAGCATGTCACGGGTGATTAAGACAACGCCATCTGCCGTGCGTTCAAAGCGCTGTGCATCCAGCACGGGGTCTTCTCCCACCACCAAGCCGGGTGGAATCTCGCAACCCCGGTCAATGACCACTTTGCTCAGGCGGCAATGGCGGTTGATGGTGACATCGGGCAGGACCACCGCTTGTTCAATATGGCAATAGGAATGGACACGCACCTCTGAGAACAACACCGAATGGGCAACGTGCGAACCCGAGACAATGCAGCCACCGGACACCAGGGTATTGACTGCGACGCCGTGGTTACCGGTGGAGTCAGGCACAAATTTGGCAGGAGGAAGTTGGCGTTGGTAGGTCCAGATCGGCCAATCCGTGTCGTAGATGTCGAGCTCCGGCGTGGTCGAGGCCAGGTCCAAGTTGGCCGACCAGAAGGCGTCAATCGTGCCGACATCGCGCCAATACGGCGCGATACCATCCACTCGTGAGACACAGGACAGTCCAAAAGGATGCGCCAATGCACGGCCTTCCGACACCGCGCGTGGAATCACGTCCTTGCCAAAATCGTGGTCGGACGCAGGGTTTTCCAGGTCCTCTTCCAGCAATTTGTACAGGTAATCCGCATTGAATACATAGATGCCCATACTGGCCAATGACACACTGTCATTGCCCGGCATGGCGGGAGGATCAGCCGGTTTCTCGATGAAGGCCGTGATCTGGTTCTTGTCGTCCACCGCCATCACGCCAAAGGCGGAGGCCTCATGGCGAGGCACCTCGATGCACCCCACTGTGCATCCCGCACCGCGCACGACGTGGTCCTTCACCATCAACGAATAATCCATTTTGTAGATATGGTCGCCGGCCAAGATGACGATGTACTCGGGTTTGCTGGAGCGGATGATGTCCAGATTTTGAAAAATAGCGTCGGCCGTTCCCCGGTACCAATGCTCCTCTCCCACGCGCTGTTGCGCCGGAAGAATATCGACCATTTCATTGAGTTCCGCGCGCAAGAAGCTCCAGCCCCGTTGCAGGTGCCGCATGAGCGAATGTGATTTGTACTGCGTGACTACCGCCATGCGTCGAATGCCCGAATTCAGGCAATTGGAAAGCGCAAAGTCAATGATGCGAAATTTGCCCCCAAAGTACACCGCCGGCTTGGCCCGCTTATCCGTCAGCTGCTTAAGCCGAGATCCTCGGCCACCCGCCAATATCAGCGCTACCGTGCGACGCACCAAATGATGGGCCTCGATGTTTTTCTCTGTGACTTTCGCCATGCCTGTCTCCTTCTGTTGTGTCTCTTTTAAAGTACTCTTTCTTCAACCTGATTCGACCGCACCGCCCGTATGGCTCAGGTCGCCACAGTTGGCCTCGACATACCGGTACGCACGCGGATGCCCGCAACTTCATCGGCCAAGGCCGCCAAATCACCGAGGGCGTCTTGCACGGCTACATCCTGCAGCGCTGGATCAGCCTCATACCGCTCCAGATACAACCGGAGCGTGGCCCCTTCGGTACCGGTGCCCGACAACCGGAAAATAATTCGTGCACCGTCGTCAAAAATTAACCGGATACCCTGGTTGCTGGATACGGAACCATCGACGGGATCGGTGTAAGAAAAATCGTCTGCAAGCACGAAGACACGGCGACCAAAACTACGGTCCTTCAAGCCGGGTAGGGCGGTACGCAAGTCCGCCATCAAGGTGTTGGCAGCCTCCACCGGAATACCTTCGTAGTCATGGCGTGAATAGAAATTTCGGCCATAGGCCCGCCAGTGATCGCGAACCAGAGACTCCACCGAGCGACCTGTTGCACCCTGCAAATTGAGCCAAAAAAGAACGGCCCACAAACCGTCTTTTTCACGCACGTGATCTGAGCCGGTACCGTAGCTTTCTTCCCCACACAGGGTCACCCGGCCGGCATCGAGCAGGTTGCCGAAAAACTTCCATCCGGTTGGAGTTTCAAAGCACGGAATGCTCAACGCTTGCGCGACACGATCTACAGCTGCCGAGGTCGGCATGGAACGCGCCACGCCAACCAAGCCTGCGCGGTAACCTGGAATCAGTTTGGCGTGCGCCGTCATCAAAGCCAGGCTGTCAGAAGGACTGACCACAAAGTCACGGCCGACGACCATGTTGCGGTCGGCATCGCCATCTGTTGCCGCACCAAAATCTGGAGACAGCGAGCCGCTCATGTGTTGAATCAGGTCTTCGGCGTTCACCGGGTTGGGGTCCGGGTGCAGGCCGCCGAAATCTTCAAGCGGTTGGCCATTGACGACGGTCCCCACCGGAGCGCCTAACTCGCCCTCTAGCAGAGCTTTGGCATACGGGCCGCCCACGGCGTTCATCGCATCAAGCCGCATGGTAAAACCGCGCTTGAACATGCCACGGATCAGGTCGAAATCAAAGAGTCCCCGCATGACCACAGCGTAATCCTCGACCGGATCAATCACCTCAACCTGCATCTGCTCGACTTGCTGGAGGCCGATTCGGTCAATCGCTATATCAGGCGCATCGCTGATGTGGATTTTTGCAAGGACCAAGGTGCGGGCATACACTGCGTCCGTGAGTTTTTCGTTGGCAGGCCCGCCGTTGCCTGCGTTGTATTTAATGCCGAAGTCGCCATCCGGCCCGCCCGGATTGTGACTGGCCGACAGGACAATGCCTCCAAAAGCCTTGTGCCCGCGAATCACCGCGCTGACTGCAGGCGTGGACAAAATCGCGTCCTGTCCAAGCAACACGCGGGCCACCCCGTTGGCCGCGGCCAGCCGCAGAATGGTCTGCACCGCAGCACGGTTGTGGTAACGACCGTCACCACCCAACACCAGAGTTTGCCCCTTCAGCCCGTCATGCCCGGGAGACGAGTCATTCAATTCATCAAACAAGGCTTGGACAAAGTTTTCCAAGTACATGGGCTGCATGAATATCGCCACCTTTTTGCGAAGACCCGACGTACCAGGACGCTGTCCTGGGATCGGTTGAGTGGGAAGCATTTTGATGGTCATACGCTTTTATCCATGTTTGATGTTATGACGGCGCCGCAAAAATAGCCTATTGAATCGCCCTTGTCTATGTGTTTTCAGTGAATTCAAAAGGATCGTTTATTCCTCGTAAATTTACCCTCATGGTAGTGGAGCCCTCTAGTATTTGTCCATCAGGCGGCGCACGCAGCCCAATTGAAAGGGGATAGAAAATGCTCTGTACCAGCAAGGCCATTCTTTAAATCAATTTAGTTTACATATATAGTCTGCAAAAAGAAAGCAACCTAAGTCCCTGCTTCGTTGGCATGCCTTATGCGTGTCACCTTGAACTCAAAAAAAGGAAGACCCCTTGATGTCCTACCCCAACCCCACCGGCCAAGACTTTGTCTCACAATTGGACAGCCACTTGCTGCACACCATTGGCGTGGCCTCATCAGAAGCCACGCCCGGGGACTTGATGCAGGCGGTCTCACAAGTCGCTCGCCAGCAACTGTCAAAACGCTGGGTTGAAACTCAGGCGCGCGAACGCAACGATAAAGCACGTCGGGTGGTTTATTTGTCGATGGAGTTTTTAATGGGGCGTACGCTCTCCAATGCGCTCGCTGCTCTCGAGCTCACCGGCCCTGCTGCCGAGGGACTGGCATTGCACGCACGAAGGCTCGAAGACGTGGCCGATCACGAACCCGATGCCGCTTTGGGCAATGGAGGCCTCGGTCGCTTGGCTGCCTGTTTCCTGGACTCGATGGCTACCGTGGGATTGCCGTCGTATGGCTACGGCATCCGCTACGAATACGGTATGTTTGCCCAGGACATCGTCAACGGCTCGCAAATGGAATACCCCGACCCGTGGTTACAGGACGGCACGCCCTGGGAATTTCCGCGCGCCGACATTGCCTACCCTGTGCGATTTGGGGGCTGGGTCGAGCACGTTGACGGTATCCCCGTCTGGCGCCACGCCGGTGAAGTAGTGGCGAAGGCCTATGACATGGTGGTGCCGGGCCACGGCACGGAAAAGGTCAGCACCCTGCGTTTGTGGAAAGCCGTAGCGCCGGCGCACTTTGACTTGGGTGCGTTCAATACCGGAGACTATGCCCGCGCGGCCAGCACCAAGAACGAATTTGAAAATATTTCCTGGGTGCTGTACCCCAATGACAGCACTCCCGCCGGGCGCGAACTGCGCCTCAAGCAGGAATACTTCTTTGTCGCGGCGTCCTTGCAAGACTTGGTCCATCGCCACTTGAGTGAGCACCCCTCGCTGGACAACCTGGCCGAGCACGTGGCCATCCACCTCAACGACACCCACCCCGCCATTGCCGTGGCAGAGCTGATGCGCATGTTGTGCGACGAGCACCAAATGACGTGGGCTACAGCGTGGCAACTCTGCTGTAAAACCTTCTCGTACACCAATCACACGCTGATGCCCGAGGCGCTGGAGACCTGGCCGGTGAGCCTGATGCAGCATGTGTTGCCGCGTCATCTGGAAATCATCTTCCGCATCAACAAGGAGTTTCTGGATATCGCCGCCAAACACCGTCCGGGCGACCATGGCTTTCTGGCACGCCTGTCCCTGATCGACGAGCATGGTGAACGCCGTGTGCGCATGGCTCATTTGTCGATTGTGGGCAGCCACATGGTCAACGGGGTGTCGGCCCTGCACTCGGACCTGCTGGTGCAAACCATCTTTGCTGACTTCGCCACTCTGTGGCCTGACCGCTTTACCAACATGACCAATGGCGTGACCCCGCGCCGCTGGCTGGCCCAGGCGAATCCTGGCCTTTCTTCCCTTCTGGATGAAACCTTGGGCAGCGGCTGGCGGTTGGACCTTGACCAGCTGACAAGGCTCAAAGAGAAGAGGAACGACCCAGTCTTCCAGCACGCCTTCATGGCCGTCAAGCGAGCCAACAAGGTGCGCCTCGCCAACGCCATTGAACGCGACACCGGCATCCGGGTCAGCCCGGACAGCCTGTTTGATGTGCAGGTTAAACGCATCCACGAATACAAGCGCCAATTGCTCAATGTGTTGCACGTGGTGACCCGTTACCAGGCGATTCTGGCCAATCCCGATGCGCCCTGGGTGCCGCGCACGGTGATTTTTGCCGGCAAGGCCGCGTCGTCCTACGTCACCGCCAAGTCCATCATCCGGCTCATCCATGACGTCGGGAACTTGGTCAACCACGACGCCCGCATTGGCGACAAACTCAAAGTGGTGTTCATGCCGAACTACGGTGTTTCCGTGGCCGAAATCATCATGCCCGGTGCCGACCTGTCCGAGCAAATATCGACAGCCGGCACCGAAGCATCGGGCACTGGCAACATGAAGCTGGCCCTCAATGGCGCGCTGACCATCGGCACGGACGACGGCGCCAACATCGAAATCCGCCAGAATGTGGGTGATGAAAACATTTTCATCTTTGGACTCAAGACGCCCGAGGTGCAGGCCTTGAAGCACGGCGGCTACCAACCCATGCGCTACTACGACCGCCTGCCCGCCCTTAAGGCGGTGCTCGATGCGATCGCCGGGGATCAATTTTCGCCCGAGGAACCAGGCCGTTACCGTGCCCTGGTCGATTCCCTGCTGTGGGGCGGTGACCACTACCTGCTGCTGGCCGACTACGAATCTTATGTCGCTACGCAAACCAAGGTGGACGAGCTATATCGCAACCCGGCCGAGTGGTGCGCGCGCGCTATCAGCAACGTGGCGGGCATGGGGGTGTTTTCATCCGACCGCACGATTCGTGAATATGCGCGACAAATCTGGAGCATGGAGCCGGACAAACACTGATCGCTGATACTTTGTTAACCTGCAACCCTCACTTCAAGATAAATCGTTATGTTACATACCCACGATATTGAACTGATTTGCAGCGCAAACCACGGCGATCCGTTTGCTGTGTTGGGGCCTCATACGGTGTCCGCGGACAACACCTCAGTTCGCTGCTTCCTGCCGGGTGCCCGAAGTGTTGACGTGCTGGGCGCAGACGGACAGCCCTTGGGTAGCCTGTCGCAGCAACACCCGGCCGGTTTTTATGAAGGCGTGGTGAATGCCCCGCGCAGTGCTGCCTACAGACTGCACGTGCGCTGGGCAGATGACCACACGGCCATCCTGGAGGATCCCTATCGCTTCCCGCTGGTGCTGAGCGACATGGACGTCTGGCTGCTGGGGGAGGGCACCCATCTGCGCCCTTATGAAGTACTTGGTGCCCAGCCCTGCGCGATGGACGGGGTAACCGGCACTCGGTTTGCTGTCTGGGCCCCAAATGCAGCGCGCGTCAGCGTGGTGGGTGACTTCAACTATTGGGACGGCAGGCGCCACCCCATGCGACTGCGCCGCGAATGTGGGGTTTGGGAGCTTTTCCTGCCCGGCGTACATGCCCGTGCCCAATACAAGTACGAGATCCGCGCCCAAAACGGCCAGGTTCTCCCCGCCCGTGCTGACCCTTACGCACTGCAAGCCGAACTGCGGCCTGCCACCGCCAGCGTGGTTAGTCAACTGCTACCTTTGGTAGCGCCGTCCATGACGCGCCAACAAGCCAATGCACTGAACTCGCCCGTCAGCATTTATGAGGTGCATTTGGGCTCTTGGCGCCGCATCACCGAGGATGGCAACCGCTGGTTGACCTGGGACGAGCTCGCTGACACGCTGGTGCCCTACGCCCGTGATATGGGCTTCACCCATCTGGAGTTGCTGCCCATCAGCGAGCATCCCTTTGACGGATCATGGGGTTACCAGCCTGTGGGCATTTATGCGCCCACCTCCCGTTTTGGCGATGCAGCCGGGTTTCGCCGACTGGTGGCACGCTGCCATGCAGAAGGCATGGGCCTGATCCTGGATTGGGTACCCGCCCATTTCCCGTCCGACGCGCACGGTCTTGCCAACTTTGATGGCACCCACTTGTACGAGTATGCCGACCCGCGCGAGGGGTTTCACAATGACTGGAACACCTTGATCTACAACCTCGGACGCACCGAGGTAAGTAACTTCTTAGTGGGCAACAGCCTGTATTGGCTGGAACGCTTTGGCGTCGACGGCCTGCGCGTGGATGCGGTGGCCTCCATGTTGTACCGGGACTACAGCCGCAAAGCCGGTGAGTGGATTCCCAACGTTCACGGTGGCCGGGAAAACCTGGAAACGATTGCCTTTCTCAAACGAATGAACGAGGTGATTGGCGTGGAGCGCCCGCAGGCCATTACCTTGGCCGAAGAGTCCACCGCCTTTCCTGCCGTCTCTCGCCCCACCTACGCGGGTGGCCTGGGTTTCCACTACAAATGGAACATGGGCTGGATGCACGACACCCTGTCTTACATGGCGCGCGACCCAATTCATCGCAAGCACCACCAGAACGAAATCACCTTCAGCCTAGTCTACGCTTTCAACGAGAATTTCGAGCTCCCCATCTCTCAAGACGTAGTGGTGCCCGGCAAAGGTTCCTTGCTAAATAAAATGCCCGGCGACCGCTGGCAACAGTTTGCCAACCTGCGTGCCTTTCTGGGTTACATGTTCGCGCACCCTGGCAAGAAACTGCTGTTCATGGGCTGCGAATTTGCGCAGGACCGGGAATGGAACCACGACCAGAGTCTTGACTGGCATTTGCTGCGAGAGGTGCCCCATGCAGGCGTTCAGCGCTTGGTGCGCGACCTGAATACTTTCTACCGCAACACACCGGCGCTCTACCAGCTTGACTTTGTACCCGAGGGGTTTGATTGGCTTGAGCACAACGACGCACAGAACTCCGTCATCAGCTTTGTGCGCAAAGGAGACGACAGCAGCACATTTATCGTCGCGGTTTGTAATTTCACCCCAACTGTCTGGCAAGGCTACCGCCTGGGTGTGCCCAAAAAAGGCATCTACCACGAACGTTTGAATACCGACTCAAGCCACTACGGCGGCAGTGATCAGGGCACGCCGATGGGCGCAGCCACTTCCGAAGACACGCCATGGAACGACCAACCCCACTCCATCATTTTGACCCTGCCACCTCTGGCCACGGTCCTGCTCGAATGGACAGCCTGACGCCGGTTGCCGCCCCCAGCCTGCCACCATTGCAAGCGGGCCATCCTTGGCCGTTGGGTGCCACGTTTGATGGAGAAGGCGTCAACTTCGCGGTTTTTTCGGCCCATGCGCAAGCCATGGACTTGTGCCTTTTCGATGCCAGCGGAACCCAGGAGCTGGCCCGGCTTCACCTTCCCTCCCACACCAGCGACGTGTGGCATGGCTACCTGCCAGATGCCCAGCCAGGACTTCTGTATGGCCTGCGCGCGCATGGCCCGTGGCAGCCCGAGCGGGGACACCGCTTTAACGCCTCGAAACTGCTGCTCGACCCTTACGCGCGTGACATCGTTGGCAGCTTTACCTGGCAGGACGAACACTTCGCGGGCGACCGTCAGCAATTGCGCCACATGGACACCCGTGACAATGCCAGACTGGCCCTCAAGGCTTGCGTCATCCATGACGCATTTGACTGGGCAGATGACAAGGCGCCGCGCACCGCGTTGGCAGACTCGGTGTTTTACGAATGCCACGTCAAGGGATTTTCCAAACTGAATGAAAAGCTGCCGCAGGCCCTGCGCGGCACCTACGCCGGTCTGGGCCACGCGGCCTCAATTGCCCACCTGACAGGCCTGGGCATCACCGCCGTCAGCCTGTTGCCGGTGCATTACTCCTTGAGCGAAGAGCGCCTGA
Source organism: Rhodoferax sp. (assembly GCA_037968455.1). Taxonomy (GTDB): domain Bacteria; phylum Pseudomonadota; class Gammaproteobacteria; order Burkholderiales; family Burkholderiaceae_C; genus Rhodoferax. The sequence goes on along the minus strand of JBBKVN010000217.1, from coordinate 460 downwards.
GCGCCATGGGCCTGAGCAACTATTGGGGTTACAACACACTGGGGTTTTTCTGTGTCGACCCGCGCCTGGCCAGCGGCACAGCCGGCCAAACACCGCGCGATGAATTTCGCGCCATGGTCAAGGCGCTGCACGCGGCAGGGATCGAGGTGCTGTTGGACGTGGTTTTCAACCACACTGCTGAGTCCGGTGAGGACGGCCCCAACATCAGCTTTCGTGGCCTGGATAACGCCAGCTACTACCGCCTGCTGACCGACGCCCGCGACCTTTACGAAAACCACAGTGGCTGCGGCAACACCCTTGATATTCGCCACCCGCGCGTGCTGCAGATGGTGATGGACAGTTTGCGTTATTGGGTCCTCGACATGCATGTGGATGGCTTCCGATTTGACCTGGCCTCGGTGCTGGGCCGGGGCGATCATGGTTTTGACCGCCAGGGCCCGTTTTTCACCGCCGTGGCCCA
>JBBKVN010000216.1:0-3990 GCA_037968455.1 Rhodoferax sp. | reverse complement strand
GCTTCAAAGAGGTCAATCGCAGCGCGAACGGGTGGGTAGCTCAGTCCCGTCATCGCCACGATTTGCATGATCTTGATGCCCTTTTTGTGCAACCGAACGACTTGCTTGCGTCGCTCGTGCAGTTGCTCCAGTGTTTGCTTTCTTGCGTTTTCTTTTTCCATGTACCTCTGATCAGAAAACTCAAGAAAAGTTCATACTTTATTGGGCCTTATCTATAGGTAGGGCCCGTCTCGCAATAAGAGGGTCACCCGCTCAGCCGTTTCGTCGTCTGGTGAGGGAACAATCAAAAACACGGCACCCTGTCTTGCCGCATCCAAAAAGCCTTGCAGGGTGGTGATGCTGGTACCCAAAGTGGCCATGACCCCGGCTTCCTGAATATTGCGTTCAGCAAATTCAATCATTTGAGAAGACGTGATCTCGATAGGGGGTGTGGTGCTTGGACGGACGTCTTTCAACCCCAGCGCGGCCTGTTCCAGTTCAGCTTTCGTTTTGAAAGCAACGACGACATGACCGCGAGGGTAAAACGCCCCGAAGTCCTTGCCCAAGTTGTCCAAGTCATCCGTGGAGTGTTCGCCAGTGAGATCCATGGACGCTGTGGGTCTCGCCATCGCCTCGACAGCTTGACCGCCACGATCGGAAACTGCGGAGTGCGCCAGTTGATGCCCATTCTGGACAGGTGTTGTGTCGGCGCGAGCGGCGTCAGCGAGGCGAACCGCGGCGCCGGCGGCTTGGGCGCCAATTGCTCCGACCACGGCACCCAGTGAGCCGCCCACCAATACGCCCAACGGGCCGGCTGCCACCGCGCCAATGGCCACGCCGGTTGCGGCGCCAGCTACCATGCCACCACCCGTGAGCACCGAGTTCGCTTCGCGGTCCGCTTCTGCGGTGTTCAATGGAAACTGAGCAGACGACGCGGGGTCCTGCGAGGGAATGCCGTGGCCGGGATGGGCTTGCTCAGCGATGTCTTTGTGAATGGGTGCTGTATTCAATGTCGTGGTGTTGGATGGGTTCATCGAAATCTCCTAAATGAGATTTACAGGCTACACCCCCATTCCGCCCGCGTCCGTAGGACAAAAGGCACTGTGGCGGTAAGCCATGTCTGACTTGTTCGGTATGACTGAAACGATGAAAACGACATGATTGGCGAGCGGAGAAAAGCACTCAAACAAATACAGTGCCGGTTGGAAGTCATGCTGGTCTGTGTACGATGGGTAGGCCGGGTTATCCCTTGGTGCTGCGGTGTTTGGACGAAATGATGCCAGAGCGTGGCGTTACAGCATCTCGTCGGGAGCCAGCGGGCCGAGCAGCTTGAGCAGCAGCTTTAAGGTGATGCTGGCATCGGGCTCAGTGGTCGAATCCTGCAGACCCGAGCCCAGTGGTGCACGCCAGACCAGTTGCCCGTCGGCCAGTTCGACTCGGTAGGCATTGCGCGCCAAAGCCGGATCAATCATGCGGATTGCCTCGATCGCCACAGCGCGGTTGCGGATGATGATGGCGACTTCGCTGTTTTGGAGTTTCGAGCGCAGATCCAGGTTCATCGAACCCACCACCAGAAGTCGGCCATCCATCACCACCACCTTGGCGTGCAAACTGGCACGCGAGCCGTTGCTCGATCCGCCCGTTGAACCCACGCCCGAACCGAAGCTCCGCAGCGTGCCTTCCTGTTCGGCGCGCATTTCATACATTTCAACGCCCATGGCCAGCAGTGCTTTGCGGTAGCGCGCGTAACCCACATGCGCGGCGGGCGCATCGTTGGAGGCCAGCGAGTTGGTCAGCACTCTTATCCGCACGCCGCGCCGCCGCAGATCGGCGAATTGCCCCATCATGAGGTCGCCCGGTACAAAATAGGGAGAGACGATCAGCAAATCGGTTTTTGCCTGCGACATAAGGTGCAGCAAACCATCGACTGCCGTTTCCTGCGTTTCAGCCACGTCGTCGGCATCGGCAGCAATTTTGGACGGTTGATCCACCAACAACACTGACGGCGCCCAGGTCCATGTCAGCAGGCGCAGATCAGTTGAATCTGGCAAGGGCGGCAGGGCAGATTGTTCCAGCGCCGGTCTGACTGCGTCGGCCGTCGCCGGCAGGGGACTAGAGAGTGATTTTGGCTTGGTCGCAGCCTGCTCAGGTTTGAGAACTTCGATGTCCCGGGCGGTCATCAGGGACTGCACCGGATAGGCCAGCGGGTTGTTCCAATACATGTCAAAGCTGCGCGACAGGTCACGCGCGATGCGGCCGGCCGCCAGCACATCGATATCAACGAAGTTGGTGCCTTCGCTCTGCCCAAAATAGGTTTCGCCCAAATTGCGCCCTCCGGTGATGACGACGGCGTTGTCGGCGACGAAAATCTTGTTGTGCATACGCCGTTGAATGCGCGCCAGGTCTTTGAGATTGCTCAGAATTCGCAGCACCATCGATGCGCGACCGCCGGGCAAGGGGTTGAAGAGGCGCAGCTCGAAATTCTTTTCAAAAGCGAGTTTGAGCACCTGGGCATTTTTCCCTGAGGTATTGAAATCGTCGACCAGGATGCGGATGCGAACGCCGCGCCCAGCCGCTTCTCGCAGCGCGTCGAACATACGCTCGGTGGTGTCGTCGGCGAAAATTGCGTAATACTGGATGTCCAACGTTTTTTGAGCCGCCTTGATCAGCGTCATTCGGCTGGTAAAGGCCAGCTCGGCATTGCCCACCAGAGCAAAGCCTGAATCGTTGTGCGTGCCGGCCTTGGCCGCACGGGACTGGACCAGCTGACCGAGCCGGGTTTGCGACGGGCTGGCCAGCGCGGTTGACACAGGACGATCTACATCGCTGGGCAAAGACGCGCAGCCGCTCACCCAGAGGACCAAAAACACCAAGAACAGGCCTCGTCGGGCACTGTGATCACGAACAGCGGGCACAGGAGAGCGCGCGTCAAGGGTTTGCATGGTGTAACGGATACGGAATTCAACCGACAGAGGCCAAGTATTGCACTTATAAGCATCTCCAAGCGCTAGATTTCTTGGTTGTGGACATGAGAATTTGCAGAGTCTTTTAGCCGCTTGAGAGTCTGACGTAGCTCGCTCAACATTTTCTTGTCAGTTGATTCAGCCAACCCTTATCCTGACAGAACCCGTGGATTGAAATTGTCCGGCTTTGCAGGAAGACGGCTGTGCCAATTTCATAGTCCATTTCAACATTGGAGAAGCCCGACCCTCTACCGCAGAGTCGGCTGTTTTTTTGGATGTCTTTTGGGTCGGGTGGCGCCAAATTGAACCAACCAAACGTTCGCATCATGCAACGCGCCGCCACTGACTGGGCGTTGATGGCTGGGACAGTCAGCCAGGATCGGCGACCCGCGCAGATCCATCGTGCCCGCAAGGGTGGTGTAGCGCAACGCTTTCCTCTCAGAATCAGAATCGCGCGAGCAGGCCGCTTTCGTGTGCAGAATCAATCTCTGCCGGTGAATCTGAGTTGTCATGATTGCTATCGACCAGGTCCAAGAATGCGACCAGTCCAATCCGGCGATAGCTGCGGCCGGGCTGGTTGGCGTTCGCCACTACTTCCGCTCTGGTCACGACGCAGTCGGCGTTGGTATCAGTGCTGTTAAACGACCAAGGCGGTTCGACGCGGGCGAATTCGCTGTCGCTGAGTTGTCCATCTCCATCAGAATCGAACTGATCGAAGTAGGAAAGTATGGTGACACGTCGATACTGTCCATCGCTAATTAAAGTTTCCAACTCCGTCCGTGTGACGGTAGCACCCCTGTTGAGGTCAGCATTGCTCGATGGCCCATGCGCCCCATTGTTCATTGGCCCTTCGGCCAGGCCATGGTATTTTCTCGCGCTGTTCACAGATCCGCCGTTCGGGAGGTGTCTATGAGAACCCGCTTTGTGCATATCTGTTCAAGTGGTTGCTGCGAAGCTCCACTTTGGCACATTGCGATGCCGGTTAGGGTGGGAGCGTCCATCCCATTGCTTTCGGATTCTCACGATGGCCAAGCACCTCGCGGCGGCG
>JBBKVN010000215.1:0-4614 GCA_037968455.1 Rhodoferax sp. | reverse complement strand
CAATGGCGCCTCAATCGTCAATATCTCCTCGTTGGCGGGGCGAAAGGGTGGCCATGGCGGGTCTTTGGTTTACTCCATGACCAAAGGCGCTGTCCTGACCTTCACCCGTGCTTTGTCCGTCGAACTGGGGCCACAGGGCATTCGTGTGAATGCGGTCGCCCCGGGACTGATTCTTGGCACCACGTTCCACAACACCCACACCACCAAAGCCTCTGCCGACGAGACCGTCAGGGGCATTCCCTTGGGCCGCGCTGGCGACATTGAGGACATTGCCCGACCCGTCGTCTTTCTCGCATCGGAGTACGACGGCTTTATCACCGGCGCCACGCTTGACATCAACGGCGGCGTTTACTGCGCCTGATTTCGCTGCCAACGTCCTTGCTGCGAGCGAGGAGGGCGGCGCTTCCAAGGATTCACATGCTCAAAACGAAACTACTGCACCCCGAAATTCTGCGGGTACTGGCCAGCTCAGGCCATTTCTCCCAGATCCTCATTGCCGACGGCAATTACCCATTTGTGTCACGTTCAGGTGCAGGCGCTACCAAGGTGTTTCTCAACCTGATGCCCGGCATCCCCAAGACCACGGATGTCCTTGAAGCACTGCTTGAGATCACCCCTTTTCAAGACGCCGTGGTCATGCAGATACCCAATGGCGAGAAAGCACCTGTTCATGAGGAATACCAGACGATGCTGCCCCCAGACATAGCGATCAGGAGTCTAGAGCGCCAGGCGTTTTACGACGCTGTCTGCTCACCACTGACCTCTCTGGTCATTGCCACCGGCGAAACGCGCCGCTTTGCCAATTTGTTGCTCACCATTGGTGTCGTCAAGCTCGAACAAAGCGAGCGCTACTGACGCGCTGGCGTCGGCGTCGGCGTCAAACCCTCACCACTGAAACCAACTACCCAAAGACAGCACTATGGCATCCAGCGACGTTTTTTTCCCAGATCAACAGACCACTCTGGAAGAGTTGGAAGCCGGCAAGATCAGCCGAAAAATGCGCGCCCGAGGTGGGGACCTCATGATGGTCGAGGTGTTCTTCAAATCTGGCGCGATCGGTTATGAACATGAGCATCCTCACGAGCAAATGTGCTACTGCCTGTCCGGCGAGTTTGTCTTTTCCGTTGGGGCCGAGTCGAAAACAATCATCGCTGGGGACTCGGTCTATGTTCCGGCATCGACCCCGCACGGCGCGACCTGTATCCACGACGGCAGTCTGCTCGACATCTTTACCCCCCAACGTGAAGATTTCCTCACCCGGTGAGTGCCCTTCAAGCACTCCCGAGATCCCACCAATCATTCAATTTCAGTTTTGCCAAAGGCACACCATGACTCCCTTCGAATGGAATTTCCCAACAAAAATTTGCTATGGCCCAGGCCGTATCAAAGAAGCCGGAACCATCGCCGCCGCCTATGGCAAAAAAGCGATGATCGCCACCTATGCCAAAGGCACGCCGCTGGATCCGATTGTTGATGCCGTCGAAGCGTCGCTCAAGGCCGCAGGCCTGGAGGTGGTCGTTTTTACGGGCATCGAACCCAACCCGCGCGCCCAAACCATTGACAAAGCGATTGAGCAATTCATCGATGAAAAGTGCGACATCGTCATTGCCCTGGGCGGTGGCAGTGTCATCGACGGCGCCAAGTACATTGCTGCAACGGCCTTCAGCGGTGGCAAGTCGTGGGACTACGTTGTGCTGGGCAGTCGCGTCCCGCGCGACTACACGGGGTCTTTTCCAATCATCTCGATTCCGACCGTTTCTGCCGCAGGTTCAGAAACCAATGCCGGCGGAGTGATTCAAAACGCGGAAACGAACGAAAAAAGCTTCTCGCGCTCGCCTTATCGCATTCCTAAAGCGGCGATCATTGACCCGGAGATTCTGACATCTTTGCCCTTGAAACTCACCAAAGAAAGCTGCATCGACATCTTCTCGCACCTGATCGAGCACTACCTGTCGAGTTCAGCTGAATCCGAGTTTGCTGATCGCATGACCGAAGGCATGATTCTTTGCCTGATGGACAACTTCGACAAGATTCTGCTGAACCTGGAAGACACGGAAGCACGCGGTCAGTTGGCGCTGTGCGCCTCTTTTGGCTGGTCGGGTCTACAAGCTCTGGGACGTGTGGGCTCCATTCCGATGCACTCGATTGAAATGCCCTTGAGTGCCCACTACGATTTGCCGCATGCACGCGGCATGATTGTCGTGATCCCTCCGTACCTGGAGCATATGGCTGATGCCCTACCTCATCGCTGGGCAAAACTGGCCCGTCGCTGTTTTGGCGTAACCGAAACGAACGACGCGATTGCCGCAAAAATGTTGTCTGGCAAGGTGGTCGAATGGTTCAAACGCACGGACAGTTACCTCACCCTGTCTGACGTCGGCATTCCGGCAGACAAATTTGAAGCCATGGCTGACGACGTGATTCGGATGTTCCCAATCGCTGGCACCAACACCACTGCGGGTGCACGCCCCATTTCCAAAGAAGACATCGTCAAGATTTACGATCTTTGCAAATAGCAACTGGCCGGGCCGAAAGTCCGTTCAAAAAAACGGCTTCCCGGAAAACCATTTCTGCGTGCGAGGGATGATTTGCCGAAATGAAACATCCGGTTGATCCTCGCTCCAGTGTTCCTCGCCACGTGAAACGGGGTGCTCACCCAAGTCGCCAGCCTTTCAGCCCCGAGTGGTTTCCGTCTTTGAGCCGCTTGAAGCGGAGGCCGGACCGGGCCCGGCGCCTTCCGCTGCAACCGGCTTGTGTCCCGGTATCAGCCAGGCAAGGGCCAGAGCCACGGCCAGGGCTATTGCGAACAAGATGGCACTGTGCTGATGGGCGGCAAGCAGACTTTCATTGGCGACCATCGCGCTCACGGTGGCCACGCCAGCGATGCCGCCCAGATAGCGTACGGTGCTGGACACCCCAGAGGCCATGCCACTTTCACTGGGCTTGGCAACCGCCATCAGCGCGGCGTTGGCCGCAGGCGTTGTGAAGCCCAGACCCAGGCCCAAAGCCATCAAGGCGGGCACGGCGCCGCTGACGCTCTTCAATGTGCCCAGCGCCATCAATAGCCCCCCGGACAGTGCCACCGCCGTTCCCACGAGGGCGGCCCTGCGCGTGCCAAATTTCCCGGCCACACTGCCTCCCACGACTGAGCCGATCACCATGGCCATCGTCAAGGCAATCAGGGCGCGCCCTGACTGCGCCGAGCTTGCCCCAAACACGGAGGAGAAGACCACGGGAAGTTCAAAAAGAAGTGCGTACATGGCAAAGTTTTGCAACCCGATGATCAGGCTGCCCGCCGCGAATGCGCGGCGCTTGAAGAGGGCCAAATTGACCACTGGATCTGCAGCACGGCGTTCCCACCAAGCAAACCCAAGCAGCAAACCCACGCCCGTGGCAACCATGGGAAGCCACCATGTATCGCTACGCGCACCCGTCACGATCAGGCCCAGCCCGGCCCCAAGTAGTGCACTGCCCATCAGATCAAACCGACTGCTTGCACGCAGAACCGGCGCTTGCGCCAGCGTGGACCCACGGCCTAAGCTGAGGGCCGCCGCAATCGTCAGGGGAACGATGTTGACCAGGAACAGCGCCGTCCAGCCAAATCGCGCCGCAATTTCTCCCCCCGCCAGTGGCCCAATGGCAGCCGACAAACCCATCACCGCCCCAAACATGCCAAATGCCCGGACGCGCTGGTCTTCCGGCAGGCGCACACGGGCCAGCGCCATGGCGGCCGGCACGATCATGGCGCCGCCCAGGGCCATGAGCACCCTCGCTGCCACCAGCAACGGCAAGGCGCTGGCCAGAAATCCCAATACGCTGCCAACTGCGAACAGGCCTTGCCCCAAGGCCAGAACGCGTGCGTGACCCCACCGGTCGCCCATCTTCCCTGCCGGGCTCAGGGCAATGATGTTGATCAGCAGGTAACTGCTCACCAGCCACTGAATAAGCGCGCTGGGTTCCGCCGCCAAGTCGCGCCCAATGGCGGGAATTGCCACCGCAATCATGGTGGAGTTCAGTGGCACCAGCCCCACGCTGCACGCCAACACCAGCATGTCTCGCCGGCTTAAGGGCGTCCTCGCCGGGGCACTTACGGTTGTATTCATTGAGTGCCTGACCGGGTGATCAAGCCGCACTGCAGCAAAAACAGCCGGCCTCCCGCAAATGCAAACTCTATATCGTGCGGTCCGGGGCCATGATGTTGTTCACATTGGCGCGCAAGCGCGTCCAGTGCCATGAGGTGGTCGTCATTCAGGCACAGGGTCGACACCAACTCCGGCGCTACCGCGCATTCGGCCGTGCCACCGGCCGGCTGCGACCGAATGGCAATGTCTTTTTCACCTGCGCTGCGCTCCAAAATCTGGCCGTTGCGTGACACGCGGTATCGGTCCGGCGTCACCAGCCCTGCCACCACTATTTCGCCCAAGCCCCAGGCAGCTTCAATCACCCGTTCATCCTGGCCGTTCATCGGATTGCAGGTAAACATCACGCCGGCCATGTCTGATGCCACCAGTTGCTGAACCACGATGGCCATTCGCGGCGCATCCAAGAGCCCCAGTCTGTTGCGGTAGCTTGCTGCGCTGGTGGTTTGCCCTGAGGCCCGAACCTGGCAAACGG
>JBBKVN010000214.1:0-3465 GCA_037968455.1 Rhodoferax sp. | reverse complement strand
CCATCAAAGCCATGCTCCTGGCGGCCGGTCGGGGGGAGCGCATGCGCCCCTTGACCGACACCACCCCCAAACCCTTGTTGCCCGTGCGCGGCAAGCCGCTGATGCAGTGGCCGCTCGAGGCCTTGGCGCGCGGTGACTGTGCCGAGGTGGTGGTGAACACGGCCTGGCTGGGCGAGCAAATCAGCGACACGTTTCATGATGTTTTCATGCTCCCGCGCTTATCGGACGGGCGGGAGCAGCTATCAAAACAGAAGCAAATCTCCTTGCGCTACTCCCATGAAGGCGTGGACTTTGGCGGCGCACTGGAAACGGCGGGCGGTATTGTGCGGGCGCTGCCGCAGCTGGGGGATGTGTTCTGGGTGCTGGCAGGTGACGTGTTCGCGCCTGACTTTGTGTTTGACCCCGAGGCGGTGGTACGTTTCACGGCCAGCGACCACCTGGCCCACCTGTGGCTGGTGCCCAACCCGGCGCACAACCCACGGGGTGACTTTGGCTTGGCGAACGGGCTGGCGCTGAATGAAGCGCCTGAAAAGTTCACTTACAGCACCATTGGCCTGTACCGCGCCGCCCTGTTTGCCCCGCCCTGGTCTGACGTGCCAGGGGGCAACCCGCAGGGCGTGAAAGCGGCGCTGGCGCCGCTGTTGCGCGCCGCCATGGCGCAAGGGCGGGTCTCAGCCGAGTTATACACCGGTGCTTGGACCGATGTGGGCACGCCCGAGCGGCTGCAGGCGCTTAATTGACCGAGTCGGCGCGTCAGATGCACCTTTTGTAGCTTGAGGAAGGTTGACCTTTCGGCATTGAGGTAGCTGGCGACGTTGGCTCACCGCCCTGGATTGACCTGATCACCGCGGCGTACGCGCCACAACGACTACCTATTGGCCACACGGCGGCAACTTTGGGGCACTTTGCGTGCCCGGTATCCGAAAGCATCGGCCAACGAGCTGCGCGCTTGGGATGCCTTGGCCCAGTTGTCACTGGATTTGATGGGTATTTGAAAGGGGTGTGTCGACATGGCGGTGGGGCAGCCATGGTTGACAAGCAATGCCCGGCCTTCAGTGCATCAATTGCCTGCGCAGAAGTTGGGAAAAACCTGTCGGGCTGAACTGAAGCGCCTTGCCGGTATCGCAGTTGGCGAGGTTGAGATCAACGCTCAACTCCATAGGCCACCTTCCTGCCCCATCTCAATGCCGCACGCTTGGCAAAACGGATGAATCTGCGCTACTGGCAAAGTCCCGGTACGCTACCCCGTTGGCCATTTGGGGTCATGAGCCAATTCGGGCGGGCCCCATCAATCAGGATGTGACACCACGCTGCGGGTGCTGAGTAGAGAATCATTCGGTTAAATCTAAAAAAACGGTGAATCATTCACCGGAAAAAGGCCGATCATCAGCGAACTAGCCACCTCGCAGCTTTCAAAGGACCTCTTATGCCTCGCCAAATCGACCGCTTGCCGTTCCCCTATTTGCCGGAAGACGATGTGGTGTCAAGCCGTTTGCTGGCGCTGGAAGGGGCGTTGAACTGGGCCGCTGCCGCGCGCATGGCGACGCCATGGGTGCAGTCGGTGCGCGACAACCCACCGCCGTTCTGGGCCATGGAAAGCCTGCTCAAGGAGTACCCGATTTCCAGTGCCGAAGGCCTGGCCCTTATGCGCCTGGCCGAAGCCTTGTTAAGGGTGCCGGACGTTGAAACGGCGGTGGCGTTGACGGCTGATCAATTGGGGCGGGCCAATTTCGATGGCGCCGCGGATTCCACCATGGCGCGCCTGTCGTCATCGGCCATTTCGATGTCGAAGAAGTTTTTGCCGGGGAACGATGGCGAGTCGAGCCTGATGGCCAAGCTGGGCGCGAAATCGGTGGTGGCTGCGACGTTGCGCGCCGTGCAATTGCTGGGTCGCCAGTTTGTGCTGGGCCAGACGATCGATGAAGGCATGAAAGAAGCCGTTGCTGCGCGCAAGAAGCAACCGAATCTGGGTTTCAGCTACGACATGTTGGGCGAAGGCGCGCGCACCGATGCCGATGCACTGCGTTACTTGGCCAGCTACCAAAATGCCATTGCCGCCATTTCACGCACCGCCGATGCAAAGGGCTCGCCAGCGCACAACGACGGCATTTCCATCAAACTCAGCGCGCTGCACCCGCGCTACGAAGATTTGCAACACGAGCGCGTGATGAGCGAGCTCTTGCCCCGCGTCTGGACGCTGTGCGAAGCCGCGGCCAAGGCCAATCTGAACTTGACCATTGACGCCGAAGAGGTGGATCGCCTGGAGTTGTCTCTTGACGTTTTTGAGGCCTTGATTTCCCAGGTTGCGAATCAGTTTCCGCAGTGGACGGGCTTTGGCCTCGCTCTGCAGTCCTACCAGACGCGCGGTGTCGAGCTGATCGAACACCTGGCGGCCATGGCGCGCCGCTACAAGGTCAAGCTCATGTGCCGTCTGGTGAAAGGCGCTTATTGGGATGCGGAAATCAAACGCGCCCAGGAGCTGGGCTTGCCCGGCTACCCCGTGTTCACGCACAAGCACCACACCGATGTGAGCTACCTCGCGTGTGCGCAAGCCCTGTTTGCGGCCTCTGATGTCATCTTTCCGCAATTTGCCACGCACAACGCCGGCACTATTGCGGCGGTGCTTCAAATGGCGGAAAACGGCCCTGATGGGGTGGCCTATCCGTTCGAGCTGCAGCGTTTGCATGGCATGGGTGAGGGGGTTTACCGCGAAGTGTTGAAAAACCCCAAGATCCGCTGCCGTGTGTATGCGCCCGTGGGCGCCCACCGCGACTTGCTGGCCTACCTGGTGCGCCGCTTGTTGGAGAACGGCGCGAATTCGTCGTTTGTGAACCAGTTGGCGGATGAATCCGTGGGCATGGATGTTTTGTTCACCACCCCGCTGCGGCTGAGTCCTCAACCGGCCATGGCCCTGCCGGTTGACATGTTCGGCGCGGCACGCCGCAACAGCATGGGTCTGGACATGGCCGTGGTGTCCATGCGCCAGCCGCTGTTGGATGCGTTGGAAAAAACCACGGTGCCCACCGTGCCGGTCTTTGATGTGACACAGGTAGGCGCCGCGGCTCAGTCATCACATGACGCCTTCAAAGCCTGGAGCGCCACACCCGTGGCGACGCGCGCCCAAGCCTTGCGCAAGACTGCCGATGCCATGGAAGCCCAGTTGCCGGAGCTGTGCGGCATGCTGGTCAAGGAAGCCTTCAAGACCTGGGCCGACGCGATTTCCGAGGTGCGCGAGGCGGTGGACTTCTTGCGCTATTACGCCAATGAAGCCGAGCGCATCATGGCGACCTCGCCCCAGTTGTCGGCCCTTGGCCCGTGGGTGTGTATCAGCCCCTGGAACTTCCCGTTGGCCATTTTCTGTGGCCAGGTGGCCGCGGCCTTGGCCACCGGCAACACCGTGCTGGCCAAACCTGCCGAGCAGACCCCGGCCATCGCGCTGATGGCCGTGAAACTGATGCATGAAAA
>JBBKVN010000213.1:0-9354 GCA_037968455.1 Rhodoferax sp. | reverse complement strand
GTTTTACAACTTGCGCCAGACGCTGGCCAGCCAGGGCTGCTGCTCGATCGGCAAACCCGGTGGCCGGTAGTAGTGGTGCAGTTCGGCAAAGCCGGCAGTGGTCATGAAATGGCGCCAGCCCGCCAGGTCATGGTAGGTGCCATAGCGGTCGTGGTTCCAGCCCTCGTCGTTGTTGCCGCGCGGGTTGGAACTGAACAGCACCCCTTGTACTTTGAGCGTGGCGTGCAACTGGGACAGCACTTGAGGTAGCACCGCGCTGGGCACATGAAACAGGGACGCATTGGCAAACACACCGTCAAATCGCTCGGTGGGCAAGTCCAGCGTCAAGAAATTCTGGTGCCACACCTCACATCCGCTGTAGGTGCGTGCCATCTCGGCAAAGCGCTCAGAGCCGTCCAGGCCCACCGGCTGGTGCCCCAACGCCTTAAATGCCTTCAGGTCGCGCCCCGGTCCGCAACCCACATCCAGAATGGCCAGCGGGGCGGTGCCCTCTATGTACTGCAGCAAGGCGGCCATGTTCTGGCGCACGTCATGGTCTCGCGTGCCGGCAAAAAAGTCGTCCGCGCGGTCGTCGTAATGCGCCAAGGTACGTTGGGCGATATCTGCCAAGGCGGGGTGAGGGGGCGTGGGTTTGGAGGTCATGTGGGCAAGTCCTGAAACGTTTGGGCCAGTTGCTCGGCCAAGGCTCGCACTCGCTTGGGCTGGGCTCGGCTGGGGGGAAACAGCATTTGCAAGGGGGAGGCGGACTGGGCATGATCGGCCAGCAATTCGACCAAACGACCTGCTTTGATGTCCAGGCCAACGTCCAGCTCCGACTTCAGAATGATGCCGTGGCCTGCCAGGCACCACTGGCGCACCAGTGCGCCGTCGTTGGCGATGCGGTCGCCCCGCACGGTCACGATTTGCGGCTGTCTGTCCGGGCCGAAGCGCCACAGGTTGTCCAAATGGGCGCCAAAACGCATGACCAAGCAGTTGTGCTGCTGCAAATCGACCGGTTGATGGGGCGTGCCGTGGCGTTCCAGGTAGGCCGGCGCCGCGCAGACCACACGCCGCCGGGGCGTCAAGGTTCTCACCCGCAAGCTGCTGTCTGTGACGACGCCAAAACGCAAGGCAATATCAATGCCCTGGCCCACCACATCGACATAGCCGTCGGACAGCAACAACTCCACCGAAATTGCGGGGTGCTGGGACAAAAACTGGTTGATCACGTCCGACACCAGCGTGCGCCCGATGTCGCTGGGCGCGCTGATCCGGATCGGGCCCGACAGCGCCTGCGCGCCGAGGCGAATACGGGACTCTAGGTCATCGACCTCCGCCAGCACGCCTTTGGCGCCTTCCAGCAGCGTGCGACCCTCATCGGTCAAGCTAATGGCGCGGGTTGTCCGGTTCAACAGAACGACACCAAAGTGCGCCTCCAGCGCGGACAGCCTCTCGGACACGGTGGTGGGCGAGAGCCCAGCCTCCCGCCCAGCGGCGGTCAGGCTGCCTTTTTCGACGATTTGTAAAAACAGGGCAATGTTGTTGAGTAGCAATGTGCGGACTTTCCGGATTATCTTTTTGATTCTATGGGGTTTATTCGGTAAGGTCGATCAAATACAGTCTCGTCATCTACAACCCGGAGCCATTCACATGACCCAATTGACCATCGTCGCCAACATCCACGCTAACCCTGACCAGATCGAACGGGTCAAAGCTGAGCTGGAAAAACTGGTGCCCATCACCCGCGCGGAAAAAGGCTGCTTGCAGTACGACTTGCACCGCGACAACAGCAACCCGGCGCATTTCATGTTCTATGAAACATGGGAATCTCGCGAACTGTGGCAGACCCACATGGCAGCCCCTCATCTGGCTGCCTACATGAAAGCCACTGATGGCGCCGTGGCGCAATTCATCCTGAATGAAATGACGCTGACCGCTTGATTGGGGTTGACGGCCCAGGCTGGCAACGCGGGAATAACCACCATGAGCATTGAAAAGTTAGATCACGTCAACCTGCGCACCACCCAACTCGGCGCCATGATCGATTGGTATGGTGCGGCGCTCGGCCTTCAGCCCGGACGCCGCCCGGACTTCCCGTTTCCGGGCGCCTGGCTGTACGCGGGCAACACGGTGGTGTTGCATCTGATCGGCATCGACGGTCCACCCGGCGCCGGATCAGAACGCGGCCTGAAGCTTGAGCACTTTGCCTTTTCTGCGCGGGATATTGCCTCGGTCCAGGCCCGGCTGCAAACCATGGGCGAGCCCTACCAGCGGGTGGAGCTTCTCACCCTTGACCTCGCTCAGCTCAATTTGTGGGATCCGGACGGGAACCACCTTCATCTTGATTTCCCGTCCGATGAACCTTCGAAGTATCAGGAGTAGGACGATGGCAGCGACAGCCGCGCCCGATCGTGATTGGCGGGCTGACTGTTGTTGTCCGAGACCTTGAATACGCTCACCGCTTGAACCAGGCTTGAGGCCTGCATCTTCAGACCTTCAGAGGCGGCGGCAGACTCTTCCACCAGCGCCGCATTTTGCTGCGTCACCTGATCAAGTTGGAAGATGGCCGCACCGATTTGATCGATGCCAGCAGTTTGCTCGCGAGTCGCCGCACTGATTTCACCGATCAGGGCGGTCACGCGTTGCACCTGCTCCACAATGTCTTTCATCGTGGCGCCAGCTTCATCGACCTGCCGGGAACCGGTCTCGACATTGGTGACGCTGTCGTTGATCAAGGCCTTGATCTCCTTGGCCGCATCGGCGCTGCGACCCGCCAATGAGCGTACCTCGGAGGCAACCACGGCAAAGCCACGGCCCTGTTCGCCAGCACGGGCGGCTTCAACCGCAGCGTTCAACGCGAGGAGGTTGGTTTGAAAAGCGATGCCATCGATGACGCCGATGATGTCTGCTATTTTTTTGGAGCTGGCGGTGATTTGGGCCATCGTGGTGACGACACTGGACACCATATTGCCGCCTTTCGCAGCAACTGCGCTGGCTGAAGTGGCCATTTGGGCGGCCTGTTGTGCCGTATCGGCGTTCGATTTGACCGTGGAGTTCAACTCCTCCATCGAGGCAGCTGTTTCCTCCAGGCTGGATGCCTGGGATTCAGTTCGGTTGGACAGATTGGCGTTTCCATCTGCGATTTCTTTGGACGCGATGTTGATCTCATCGGCTGATTCGCGAATACCGCTGACCATGTTGCTAAGGCTATGCGATACCTCGTGCATGGCGGCCAGGACGCGCCCGGTTGCGTCGCGTGATGTCTCGGCGCTTTGTGTAGTCAGGTCTCCGCGTGACATGGCACCGGCAATTCGCTCAGCCTCGGCCAACGGAACCGTGATCGTTCGGATGCACAAGGTGGTGAAGAGGCCACATAAAATGACGGCGATGAGTGTCAGAACGAAGATGAGTGTTGTCCGGGTCTCGGAGGACTCATTGGCTGTTTTGACGGTAGCGCGACTTGTATCCAGCCCGCTTTGAACATACGCCGCGATCTCGTTCTGGGTCTTGATGTAGTCGGTCTCCAGTGAGTTCACAAAGGACCCGGCTGTGGCGACACCGGCAGTTTTAATGTCGAGGGTGTCAGCAGCAAACTTGCGGTAAGACGCGAAGTTTTTAGCGAAACTTTGCAGTGCCTCGCGCTGGGCATCGGTGATCGATGGGCTGGCGGCAGCGGTTTTGATGTCAGAGCCAAACGCTTCAAGCTCCTTCACAATCTTTGCATCGAGTTCTGCAATGTTTTCCGCCCGGATGCCAATCGATTCCCAGGTCAAAGTTTGGTACACCTTTTGATGCAAAGAGGTCAGCTTGGTTGCAAGCGCTTGAGCATTGACAACGCGCTCGATACCGACCTCACCGACAACCTTGAGATCTTGGCCCAGCGAGCGCATGCTTGCCCAACTGACGATGGCCACGACAACGAGACACAGAATGGCAAATGCCGGGGCAAGGGAGACCTTGATACCGATGGGCGCGTTGCGCATCATATTCTTCACCGCATTTCCTTAAAAGACAAAATGGAAAAAGGCGCCAAGCTTACCAGCCGAGCGCCTTTTCAAAATAACCGCTTGGCGGCCGGTTATCAGCGGTAAATGCCGACGCCGATGAAGCCGGTGCCGTCAGGCTGGCGGATGGCGTAAGTGGTTTTGCCTTCAATCTTCTTGCTCTCTGGATGTGGCCAGTCGTAATCAAACCAACCACCGCCTTTTGCGGCTGCCGCAAGCAGACCGGGGACGATCAATGCGCCGTTGGCATCTTTCAAACCGCCCAGATTTTTGCCAACAAGTTTTGCGTTAGCACCATGGGCAAGGGCGACGCTGTTGTTGTCATAAACCATGACATACAGGTCTTTTTTGTTCCAGTTCGCCTTGTCGGTGCTGAAGTCAGCATAGGCTTTCTCGGCGCCCACTTTTTTCACGTGTTCGAACGCCGCTTTGGCCATCGCAACAGCCTCGTCTTTGGTTGCTCGGTCCTGAGCAGCGGCGCCGCCGACCATCACTAGGGCCGCGACAGATGCCGTCAGCCAACGCATAAATGTGTTCATTGAATACCCTTTAGTAATTAATGGATCATCAATCCAACGACTTTCCAAGGCCTCTATTACAGGAGAAACGACTCATTTTTCAAAGAGGGAAAACACGGATTAAGTTTCCTTTTATTGTGCCGATATGTCTGAATGTTCCCAAAGTAGCTGCATTCAAAGCCGGTGTTCCGCTAACGCGGTGTGAAATTAAGCCGAATCTGCTAATCGGTTTACGGAGGCAGGTTCAGCCGGCCGTCAAGCATTGGCGATTGACCCGCTTAAAAATGCATGAAATGGAGCTGCCTGAAAGTGGGTACTGGTCGGCGGGTTGCGGCTGCACAGCCAGAGTACGTTGAGTTTCCGTGCGGGCATTCATTGCTATACCGGCTCACATAAAACCGCCATTTAACGTTAATGTGTGCTCAGCTTGTGCCGAACTGGCTGCCGCTTGCTCCAGGCGGGGTGCGGCTCCAACCATGGCTGACTTCATGGCCGACAGCGTTAAATTTGATCTGCCTGCAGTAGTCAGTCGCCGCAGCTGTTTTAAAGGCCTGGTCACAGAAAAAAGCCCCTCAATATTCATTGCGGGGCTTTTTCATAGGGGGCTTATTCAGCGATTCGACAAGCGGTTGTTTGGCACATTCGACTTTTTCAGGTACCGGTAGTAATCACTGTCGGTGGTTAGGATCATCACGGAATTCTTGTTCTGCCCGTCCTTGTAGGCTTCCAACGTTCGTGAAAAGGCGTAGAACTCTGGATCTAGGTTATACGCGTCGCCATAGACGCGCGTTGCCTCGGCATCGGCCTTGCCTCGTATCTCCTGCACTTGGCGGTAAGCGTTTGAGCGGATCTGGCTCAGTTCCTTCTCCATGGTTCCAAGAATCTCGGCGCTCTGGCCTTCACCTTCGGAGCGGAACTGGGCGGCAATCCGCTTGCGCTCCGAAATCATTCGCGAATAAACCCTTTCCCGCACGCTCTCCACGTAATCGAGGCGCTTGATGCGCACGTCGACCAGTTCGATGCCATATTGAGGCATGATTTTTCGAGCTTTGTTCAGGATAGTCCGGGTGATCTCCTCGCGGCCGCGCACGATCACTTTGTCCAGCGCACCGCGCGCCTCCACCGGGATCTCGTCGAGAACCTCGTCTGCTGGCACGCTCCACGATGAGCTGCGCACCAGTTCGCCAAGTTCGCTGCCCGACACCTGGTCGCGCACTACCGAGTCAATGATGTCATCCAGGCGTGAGCGGGCACCTGATTCCGAGGCGACGTTTTCAAGAAATACCCTGGCATCGGCAATGCGCCAGCGCGCTGTCGTGTCGATCCAGATGAATTCACGACCCTTGGTCGGGATCTGATTGGGCGCTCCGTCCCAGATCAGCAGGCGCTTCTCGAACAGTCGGACTTCCTGAATGAATGGAATTTTGATATGCAAGCCGGCCTTGGTGACGGTCTCGCCCACCGGGCGGCCCAACTGGACGATGACCGCCTGCTTGCCTTCTTCCAGTGTGTAAAAGGTTCCGGATAAGCCGACGATCAATGCCAAGAACAAGGCCCCAAGACCAATGGTCATTTTATTTTTCATGGTTATTTTCCTCCGTTCGTGGTGGCTGGCTTGCCAGTCAGTGACGGCAGTTGCGCGCCATCCATGCTCAGCATCGGCAGCATCGCCTGTTGATCGCTGTCAACGATGTACAGCGCTTTCGCGTCGGGCAGCATGCTTGCCATCGCTTCGAGATAAAGGCGGCGGCGGGTGACTTCAGGCGCCTTCTTGTAATCGGCCAGTACCGCCTTGAAGCGGGTCGCCTCGCCCTGGGCACGATTCACCCGTTCGACTGCATAGCCTTCTGCCTCGGTCACGCTCCGGACGGCCACGCCGCGTGCTTTGGGGATTTCCCGGTTGGCTTGCTCCTGCGCCTGATTGATGGTGCGCTCCCTGTCCTGGCGCGCCTCGTTAACTTCGTTGAACGCTGGCTTGACGCTGTCTGGCGGCGTTACATCCTGAAGCTCGACGGTGACGAGGCGGACACCGGTTTTGTACTCGGTCAGGATTGTTTGCATCTGCTCCTTGACCTCGTTGGATACCGCGACCCGGCCGACGGTTAGCACCTCACTGCCCAGCCGGTTGCCAACCACCTGGCGCATCACGGCTTCGGCGGTGTCGCGTATGGTCTGTCGCGACTCGCGCACCTTGAACAGGTAGTTGATCGGGTCTTCGATTCGGTACTGGACGATCCACTGCACATCGATCACATTGAGGTCCCCGGTCAACATCAGCGAGACTTCCTTGAAGGTCTTCTTGTCAGCAGCGTACTGGGTCCGCTCGCCGGCATCGAGGGAAGTCGTCAAGAAACCGAATTCTTCCTTCAGAACCCGGGCGGTTGGGACCATGCGGACCTGCTCAATGCCACTGGGGAGTTTGAAGTGCAACCCGGGACCAACGGTGCGGTCCACCGCGCCGAAGCGCTGGATGATGCCGGTTTCTTCGGGCTGCACCGTGAACCAACTTGAGAGGAGCGCGAACAGCAGCAACAGCCCCGCGACAACCAATGCGATGCGCTTGCCGCCCATCGCGGTGACGCGTTTGCGCGCGATATTGACAATGTCCTGGGGATCATAAGTGGGCATGAATTTTTTCCTTTCGGCCTGGGTCTCCGTCAGCTTCCCGCGCGGTTTGACGGGTAGCTGTGATCGGCTGAGGCGGTAGGTCAACAGCAGGCGCCCGATGAGCTCGTGCCTAACTGCAAATCTTTGGGTGATGACCTTGTCGTCGGTGCACGACAAGCGGTCAGAGAGTCCATCACCCGATGGAAGCATTCCAGATCGCTCGGCACACGAATGTGAAGTAGCGGGGTGATGAGAACGAAAATTATTGTAGTCACCGATGCCGCGGCGCACCGATCGTCAGAAAAAGGCCCTTCTGCCCGGGTGTTATGGCGAACCCGGGACCGATGCGGGCGATGGGGTTCACATCACCGGTTGTCGCGAAAAGCTCTGCTCGGCAGAGGCAACTCAAAAGCGCGCATCACGCCAGCCTTGAAACAAACATGTGAATTCAGTATCAAGCGATTGGATCTTGGAGAAAGGCTTGCAGACGGGCCATCGCACTGCCGCTCAGTTCATTTGAGGGGCTAAGCGGTATTGTTGAGGTGGCCCTATCAGGGCTTTAAATGAGGCGTGCCGTGTGATGCTGGCTCAAGGCCTGCGAAATGCAATTTGCTGGCGGGACCAGTAGCTGCTGTCCAGCCGGTCCAGCCGCACTACGCCGCCGGTAGATGGCGCATGCACAAAGCGGCCATTGCCGACGTAGATGCCGGCGTGGGTGGCCTGGGTGCGCGGTGAAAACAGCACCAGATCACCCGTGCGAATACTTTCGTTGGGCACTGATTGCCCCCAGTCTTGCAATTGGGCGACGGTGCGCGGCGGTTGCACGCCCGCGCGGGTTCTGTACACATGGCCAATCAGGCCGCTGCAGTCAAACCCCGAGTCGGGCGTGTTGCCACCATAACGATAGGGCGTGCCGACCAGGCCCATGGCATAAATGGTGACGTCGGTGGACTGCTCGGGCGACACGCGGGAGGGCACGTCCACGCCACTGTAGTCTGGGGTCGATCCATAGCGAGGGGGCGTTGTGCTGCAGCCGCTCAAAATGGCGGTGGCCAAGATCACGGCGGTCAGTCCAAGAGGCGGGTAATAGGTCATGTCAATACTCGGGTCAGCGTGCTGCCAATAAAACACAGGCAGCGCTTGAGGTCAAGTTGCGGGGGCTTGGGCAGGCCATTGCCGCGTCAGTTCCATTTGGCGTAAACCCACAGAGAAAGCGCACCACCCAATAAGTACAGCAGCCACGTTTGCGACACGCCATAGGGGTAAAGCATCAGCGCCAAGCCGGACCAGGTGAGTGGAGGCGCTGCGTTTTTCCGACCTCGGCGAAAGGCAATGTAGCCCACTATCCCAAAGACGATGGCGCCAGCCAGATAAGCCGGGCTGGGCAGGGTCAGACCGAGTGACTCGAGCTGCTGGATTTCATTCATGCGGCATCCTAATCGGTTTGCGGTGGATGTAGGACTTGATCACCGGCGATTTCAAGCATCTATTCAGTGTTTTGAGGCCTCAGGCCAATGCTGACCGAGGTAGGATGCTATTAAATATGAAGCAATTGACGTTGCGCGGCTGGCGCCGTGGCGGGGCATCTTGTTGAGTCTGGTTAAATATCGCGGCATTTATCAATCAGGAACCCCATGCGTCCATCCCTGCGTTCTCGCGACGCCGCCATGCCTTTCATCATGCTCACCGTGTTAATCGACATGCTGGCGATTGGCTTGATCATTCCCGTGTTGCCGGCGCTGGTCGGACAGTTTTCCGACAATCCCACGGATCAGGCCTATTGGTATGGCTTGGTCGCCTTCAGCTTTGGCATCGCCAACTTCCTGGCCTCGCCTGTGCTGGGCGCCTTGTCGGACCGGTTTGGGCGCCGCCCGGTGTTATTGCTGGGATTTTTGGGTTTGGGTTTGAGCTTTTTCGGCACCGCGCTCACGCCCACGCTGTGGGGTTTGATTGTGGTTCGCACCTTGGGCGGTGCCATGCAGGCCAACGCGGCCATTGCCAACGCCTACGTGGCCGACATCACCGAGCCCGAGCACCGCGCCAAGCGTTTTGGGCTGCTGGGTGCCATGATGGGCGTGGGCTTCATCATTGGACCCGTCATGGGGGGCTTGCTGGGGGCAGTGAGCCTGCGTTTGCCCTTTTTTGCGGCGGGCGCCTTGGCCATGGCCAACCTGTTGTACGGCTACTTTGTGTTGCCGGAGTCTTTGCCGGTGAGCCAGCGCAAACCCTTTTCATGGCGGGCGGCG
>JBBKVN010000212.1:0-3917 GCA_037968455.1 Rhodoferax sp. | reverse complement strand
CGCACATGGGCAAGGGCGGTGCGCATCGATTTAAGCTCGGCATGGTCCGCGCTCAGTTGTTTGAGCGCGCCGCAGCCCAGCAGTTCGTCGTCGTCCCACGCCGTCCAAAAAGTGATGCTCGGGTGGCGCAACCCGTCCAGATCCAGCGCATGCACCCACTCTCCGCCCGAGTGCGTGCATGCGCTGGATCTGGACGGGCTGCGCCAACCGCCCATCACGTTTTGGACGGCGTGGGACCGGAACGAACTACTGGGCTGCGGCGCGCTCAAACAACTCAGCGCGGAGCACGCCGAACTCAAGTCCATGCGCACCTCCCCTGCCCATGTGCGCAAGGGAGTGGCCTGCGCCATGCTGCGACACATCCTGTCGGCGGCCAAGGAAAATGGGGTGCAACGCATCAGCCTTGAAACCGGACCCCATGCGCCCTTTGCCCCTGCTCAAAATCTGTATGCCAGTGAAGGATTCATGGCCTGCGGCCCCTTCGCAGACTATGCGCTGGACCCGTACAGCCTGTTCATGACCAAAGTGCTGGTGTAGTGAGTCCCCACGGCGTGTGGCTTTGCCCGGACGGTTTAAGCTCCTTCTTTGTCTGCGTACCCAGCCCGAACCCGAACACAGAAACCACCATGATCCAAATCTCCAAACTTATGCCCCAAGGCGCCGGACTGGCGCCGGTATTGATCAAGCGCGCCTCCACCGTTGAACTGGACTGGGACGTGCGCCAGAAAAGCCGCTTTGACGCCACGGACTCTGCGGGCCGCGCCCTCGGTGTCTTTCTGCCACGCGGCACGGCCGTGCGCGGTGGTGATGTGCTGGTGGCTGAAGACGGCTCGCTGGTGCGCGTCGTCGCCGCCCCCCAAGCGGTGTTGAAAATCACCCCCTGTGCCAACCATGGCTCGCCCTTCGATTTAATTCGCGCCGCCTACCACCTGGGCAACCGCCATGTGCCTATCGAGCTGCAGCCCGATCACTTGAAGATCGAACCCGACCATGTGCTGATGGAGATGCTGCGTGCCATGCACCTGATCGTGAACGCCGTGGATGAGCCTTTTGAACCGGAAAACGGCGCCTACGGCCACCATGCCGCAGGCCACAGTCATGGCGACCATGGCCACGCGCACGAAGCGGCCACGACGGTCAAGCCGCCCAGCACCGCCAAGGCCAAACTCAGCGCCATCCCCATTGCCACGGCCAGTCCACCCCATGTGCACGGCCCCGGTTGCGGCCATGACCACGGACACAGCCACTGACCATGGTGGATCACGCGGCCACCCAGGCCGACCCGCACCGCGCCGACACCAGCCTGATGCAGCTCATGTGGCTGGCCTCCCCGGCCTTGCCCATTGGTGGGTTTTCATACTCGGAATGCCTTGAAGCGGCCGTGGACAGTGCGCGGGTCGCTACAGAAAAAGAAGCATCTTTGTGGTTGATCGACCAACTGCACCTGAATTTATCGCGAGGCGACTTGGGCGTTGTGGCGCAGGCCATTCCCGCCTGGCAGGCCAATGACATGGCTCGCATGGCCACACTCAACCAATGGGTGCTGCAAACCCGGGAGAGCAGCGAATTGCGCGCCCAGGCCGAGCAAATGGGCCGCTCCCTGCTGGAATGGCTGCGCAACCACACCACGGCGCGTGGCGAACAAATCGACGCATTGGCTGCATTGCAACCGACCTACCCGCTGGCGTTTGCGTTGGCAGCCAGCGCCTGCGCCGCCTCGCTTCGCGACTGCTTGCTGACCTATGCCTTTGGTTGGGCGGAAAACATGGTGCAAGCCGCCATCAAGTCCGTTCCGCTGGGGCAAAGCGCAGGCCAACGCATTCTGTCCGCGCTCACCGCTGAAATTCCTGCGGCGGTGGACCACGCCCTGTCTCTGGCCGACGACGAGCGCCAGGCTTTTTCACCCATGCTGGCCATTCTCAGTGCCCAGCATGAAGTTCAATACTCACGACTGTTCAGATCATGACCCTGCACCACATTGCCAACCGCTCCAAAAAACTTCCCCCCTTGCGCGTGGGCATTGGCGGCCCCGTGGGCTCGGGAAAAACCACGCTACTGGAAATGCTGTGCAAGGCCATGCGCGAGCAGTACGACCTGGTTGCCATCACCAACGACATTTACACCAAGGAAGACCAGCGCCTATTGACCGAAAGTGGCGCCTTGGAGGCGGATCGCATCATGGGGGTGGAAACCGGCGGCTGCCCGCACACCGCCATTCGGGAGGACTGCTCCATCAACTTGGAGGCCATTGACCGCATGCTGGTTGAGCACCCCAACGCCGACATTGTGTTTGTGGAGAGCGGCGGTGACAACCTGGCGGCCACCTTCAGCCCCGAGCTGAGCGACTTGACCATTTACGTGATCGACGTGGCCGCCGGTGAAAAAATCCCCCGAAAAGGTGGCCCCGGCATCACCAAGAGCGACCTGTTTGTCATCAACAAGACCGACCTGGCGCCGCACGTGGGTGCCAATTTGGCAGTGATGGAAGCCGACACCATTCGCATGCGCACCACGGCCAAGGGTCTCAAACCCTTTGTCATGACCAATTTGAAAACCAATTCAGGCCTGGCCGAGGTCATTGCCTTCATTGAAACCAAAGGCATGCTGACCGCTGCCGCCTGAGCGCGACACCACATCCACAGTCAGTCGGCGGGGTCGTAGAACCCATTGGCAGGGTTGGCCTTGTGCAGCTTGCCGGCCAGTGGCAGCGCCGCTTTCAACAGCGCTTCCGCATTGATGATGCCGCTGCCATATTGGCTGGCATCCCAGCCGCCTGGCACGTCGGCGGTGCTGCGCAGCAATTGCTTAAAAGCCGCTGCTTTCATCCAGGCCTGGGGGTAAACCGCGTTGAGCTTGTCGCTCCCATGCCATGCCAGCCACAATGCAGCCACACCCGCACACAAAGCGGTGGCGTAAGAAGTGCCTGAGCCATCTGGCGGGTCAACCACCCCCGTGGCGGCCTGGCCAACCGGCAATTTCTCAGGCCGGATGCGGCGAATTTGCTGAGCAGGCGCACACACATCCACATACTGACCGCACGCGCTGCCACCCCAAGGCTGCAAACCGGGTGCCACACCGCCCATGGTGATGCATCGGTTGTAGCGGCCGGGGTAAATCACCTCTTTCCACAGGTTGCCCGCTGCGCAAACGATGATCACACCGGCCTCATAGGCGGCATCCAACGCGTCTGACAATTGCGATTCACGCCAAATGCCGCCCAGGCTGATGCTGATGACGGCGCAGCCTTTGCCCAGCGCATCGTGAATGGCATGGGCCAGTTGCCGCTTCACATGGTCGATCAGCACCGAGTCAGTCACGCGGTAAGGCACGATCTGCACCCCTGGTGCCGCGCCGTAAAACGGACCACCCGTTGCTTCGGGGTCAAAGCCGCCAATGGTGGCGCTGGTGCGCGTACCGTGGCCG
Organism: Rhodoferax sp.; assembly: GCA_037968455.1. Taxonomy (GTDB): domain Bacteria; phylum Pseudomonadota; class Gammaproteobacteria; order Burkholderiales; family Burkholderiaceae_C; genus Rhodoferax. Next base: position 494 of record JBBKVN010000212.1, on the reverse strand, counting down.
GGGTTGCCACTGGGCAAAAAAGGGTCGCGCGAGTCGGTCTGATTTTCAAAAAAATCGAAGCCCAACGCGGCCTGCACCGTGGCGCTGACGCCCTGATGCCAAGCCAAGGCCGTGTGTTCGGTATAACCGGTGTCCATATGGCCCACGCGGATTGATTGCCAGGGCAAACCCGCGCCATGGTCGGCTGATGCGGCAAACAGGGCCCAGGCTTGTGGCACCTTGCAGCCCTGTAAATGCCAGTCATAAGGCCCCTGAAACAGGGACGGCAGGGTTTTGATTTGACGACCCGTGGCCCCGCGCGGCACTTTTCTCACCACCGGCGGGGACTCGATGACTTGCTGGTTGACTGCTGCCTTGACCCGACCAATGTCGATCAGCCTGAACACCGTTTCGGCATCCAGCACATTGACGGCCAACGCGCCCCAATCTTGCAAACCGGCGATCCAATCGGCTTCGTCTTGCCACCCCTGGGCGCTGCGAACGGCCTGCTCCAC
>JBBKVN010000211.1:0-3263 GCA_037968455.1 Rhodoferax sp. | reverse complement strand
ACCTTTCTTTCCTGAGGTGGACAGACGCCAGTGACACCATGGTGGTCACCTTTGGCGAGGTCACGGACGGGACGCGAAGCGGCCCGACCAAGCGCCAATACTGGTCGCGCAGTGGGTCGGAATGGAAAATCTTCTACGAAGGAATTATTGGATGATTTACAAGACTTTTCAAGGTATTGCCCCCGCCGTTGTTGCGGGAGCCGCTCTACTTTCAATAGCAAGTTCTGCCATGGCAGAGAATGCACCAAGGGTCAAATTCGCCACCACGGCAGGCGACTTTGTGGTTGAGGTGTATCCCGACAAAGCCCCAAAAACGGTGGAAAACTTCTTGCAATACGTCAAGGACAAGCACTACGACGGCACCATTTTTCACCGCGTGATCGAGAACTTCATGGTTCAAGGCGGTGGTTTTGACGGCAAATACGTGCAAAAAAAGGTTCGCCCGCCGGTAGTTCACGAAGGGCGTGAGGCGCTGGCCAAAGGCGGCTCCAAAAACGTAGTGGGCACACTCGCCATGGCTCGCACTAACGACCCACAGTCCGCCACCGCCCAGTTTTTCATTAACGTGAAAGACAACGCCTTCCTGGACCCCACGCCCATTCCACCGGGTGACCCAGTTCCCCGGTTTGAGTACCAGGGCCAAGTCTACGAAAACACCCCGCGCGCAAATTTGATCAACGCGCCGCAACTGTTTGGCTACACCGTTTTTGGCAACGTGGTCAGTGGCATGGAGGTGATTCAGAAAATCAAGTCCAGCCCCACCGGTGCGGGCGGACCGTTTCCAACGGATGTTCCCAAAACACCCATTTTTATCAACTCTGCAACCCTGGTGAAATAAATCATGAGCAACCCTAAAGTCGAACTCCACATTGCCAACTATGGCGTCATCACGCTGGAACTGGATCAGGAAAAAGCCCCCAAGTCCGTGGCCAACTTTCTGAGCTACGTGAACAAAGGCCATTACAACAACACGGTTTTTCACCGTGTCATCCCCGGCTTCATGGTCCAGGGCGGTGGCATGGAGCCTGGAATGAAAGAGAAGAAAGGCGACAAGCCAATCGACAACGAAGCCAACAATGGTTTGAAAAATGCGATGTATACCGTTGCCATGGCTCGCACCGGCGACCCACACTCGGCAACCGCCCAGTTCTTCATCAACGTGGCTGACAACGGTTTCCTGAACCACACCGCGATCTCGGCACAGGGCTGGGGTTACGCCGTGTTTGGCAAAGTGATCTCCGGCACCGACATCGTGGACAAGATCAAGGCTGTCAAAACCAGCCGCAAGGGTTACCACGACGATGTGCCAGTGGAAGACGTCGTGATGGAAAAGGCCGTCGCCCTCTAAGATGGCCCAGCATCTGCCAGGGAGTTTGACGCCAAGCGTGGTGCCCCCCTGGTCGGTGCTCAAGGCGCCAGCGAGCTGGCGCCACATTGACTTCATCTCCGACCTGCACCTGCAGGCTAGCGAGACGGCCACTTTTGAGCTGTGGCGCACCTACCTGCAGCGCACGCAAGCCGATGCCGTGTTCATTCTTGGTGACTTGTTTGAAGTTTGGGTTGGTGACGATGCAGCGCACGCCCCCTCCGACCCTTCCGCCTCCGCTAGTTTTGAATTCAGTTGTGGGCAATCACTGAAAGCAGCCGCCCAACGCCATGACGTCTTCTTCATGCACGGCAACCGTGACTTCTTGCTGGGGTCTGCATTTGCCGAAAGCTGCGGCATGGCGCTGCTGACAGACCCTACTGTCTTGGAGTTTGGTGGTGAGCGCTGGCTTCTTTCCCATGGCGACGCCTTGTGCCTGGACGACACCGACTACATGAGGTTTCGCGCTGAAGTGCGCACACCTGCTTGGCAGGATCAGTTTCTACGCCAAGATTTAGCCCAGCGGCAAACCGTGGCCCGTGCGCTGCGAGACAACAGTGAATCACGAAAACGCAGCGGGGTGACCTATGCCGATTTGGATACAGCGGCCACATGTGATTGGTTGACAAGCACGCAATGCACCACGCTGATTCATGGCCACACACACAAACCCGCCGATCACGCCTTGCCGGGGAGCAAACGCCGCGTCGTTCTGAGTGACTGGGATGCCGGGGCACAGCCCGTTCGCGCCGAAGTGCTCCGATTGAGCCTCAAGGAAGGCCAGCCGGTATTGATGCAGCGCCTGTCGGCGTCGCAAGCTAGCCAATAGCCCCAGCCTGGAAAATCTGCCACCCTGAGGCGACAGCAACCCAAACCTCCTGCTGATATCAACCCACGCTCTGCCAGCATTGGCCAGCAGAGCGCCTGGGTATCAGGGCTTGAGCAAGACCTTCAACACATTTTGCAGTCGACGCGCATTGGCGGCGTCAAAAGCACTGGCCAATACGGCGGAGGCATCCTGGGTCCAGGTTTGCACGGGTGCAGGGTCATTGCGCTTGGTCAGCAACTGGAGTTGCAACATGCGGCGGGCACTCAAATGCTCTGCGGGTGTTGGCGTCTCAGCGGCCATTTCCAGGCGCAGCAAAGCCGTCGCGGCATCACCCGCAGGGGCTTGCGCCAAGGCCTTTGTCCAGGCACTGCGTGCCACAGCATTCACCCTGTTCCCCAACTCTTGGGCAGAAGGCACCTGCTCCACATCACGGCTTTCCCAAGCACCCAGCAAGTGGGTCAAGGCCTCGCCATGGGCTTGTGCCGCCAACTTGCGCAACGCAAACTGGGCTTGCTCCAGCGCATCGCGTTGAGCACGGAAGGCCGTGTCGCCCAAACGAGGAGCATCAGACCAACTGCTGTCCCGCCCATCTCGACGCGGGCCTCGGTCATCCGTCCGACCGGCAAACTTCGCATCGCGAGGGCCCCGATTGCCATCACGGCCACCGTCTTTTCGGTCACCAAACTTACCACCCCGCCCAGGAACGGCTGGCTCTTCTTTCTTCATGCCAGGACGGTCATCACCCCGAACAGCCACCACCCGCTTGGGCGGTGCTGGAGGTACGACCACAGGTGCTTCGACCATCGGCTCGGCGGACTCTGTTGCCTCGTCAGGCGTCTCAGCGGTTGGATCTTCTGACGCAGGATTTGCTACCATTTCAGTAGCAGCTTGTGCCTGCTCTGCTTGCGCAGATGGCACATTTGACGCTTCATCTTGCGCTTGTACATCGGCCTTGGCTTGCGCCTGCCCACGCAGTGCGGCATCAAGCTCATTCATGGCTTGGCGGATGGCCTGAGCATCGCCCGACGCGTTGGCCTGCTGCAACGCTTTGGCGGCATCCAACACCAC
>JBBKVN010000210.1:0-8212 GCA_037968455.1 Rhodoferax sp. | reverse complement strand
CGGGGGTACAAGTCATCAGTGGATTGAAATCAAAAGGAATGAATATTTGCCAAGGATGTTTTGAAGCCAGTTATTTCGATGCGTCCGATGATGAAAAGTGCTGGCTTTGGACTCTCCTGCAAGTTTTTGAGAAAATCGCTCCAGGCAAATTCACGCATCCAATTCAGATGTTTGGCACCCACAGTGCAATTCAGTATTCAGCATCTGATGTCAATATGAATCGACTCATTGATTTCAGTGATTGGGGCTCCACCGGGCATGCTCAAGTTTTTTACAAAAGTAAAAAGGGGCATCCCACAGAGTTTTCATTCTGGAGCTGCGTTAGATAACGTATCCCGTTGGGAAGTCGAAACTAAAAAATATGAGTTTCCAGCGCCACTCTGTGACCCGGCCACCTTGTTCGCACCGATGCGGTCTTTTTTTCACGACACCGAAGGCGAATTCGCCGCTGTTCAGGATGGCGTTCAACTCGACGGTGTGCATTTACTACAACTGGACGAGGCGGACTCTTTGAGGCTCGTTTAGCTGCTGTGCTGAAGCACTTTGACTGGCGTTTTTCTGGGATGGCCCTTGTTGCTTTGGGTTTGCAAATTAAGCTTGCATTAGTTAGCAGGTTCAAAGCAGGTGGTTAGCAGGTTCAACTTGTTCCCACATAGGCTGCCTTTCAGAGCCTATATTTCCACCTATTACTTAACATAATATACATCGTATCAAGTAGGAATCAGAGGTTCACCAAACACCCTTAGGTGCTTTAGCCCGCACCGATGCGGCGATGAGATTGGCGACGTCCTCACGCTTTGCTGCATACGCAAAGTCAATTGCGGTGAGTCCTTTTTCATTCTTCAACAAAGGGTCTGCGCCTGCTGACAGCAAATGTTGCACTGCCTCAGTTGTGCCGTAATGTGCGGCCATCATCAGCGGTGTGCTGCCGTTGGGTGATTCGGCATCGATATAGGCATAGTTTTCCAACAACAAGGCAATGACCGCCACTTGGCCTGAGGAGGCTGCGTAATGAAGCGGTGTCCACCCGGTTTTATTGACGTCGGCGCCGCGAGCAATCAGTGCGGCGCAAACGTCAGTCAAGCCTTTGAGCGATGCGATCATCAAAGGGCTTTCGTCTTTGGCTGTACGGGTTTCCACCTGCGTTTGAGGCCACCTGATGAGCACAGTGGCCACGTCAATCGACGGTTCGCGCACCGCCAGGTACAGTGCCGAATTTCCGTCTTTGTCAACGGTATTTGCGTCAAAGCCGCGGTTCAACAGGCTGGATACCGCGCCGGCATCGTTGCGCTTAACGGCAACAAAAAAGTCGTCGTAAGAGCCTGCATGTGCTACAGAAAAACCAATTAAAACAAGGGTTTGAACAACGAACTTAATGTATTGAATCAATTGAGTTGGAAAGAACCTCATGGGGCAAGCACTCCTTTGAAAAGCACATCGAAATTGTGACTTGTCACTTCGGCTATCTGTTCGATCGAGCATTGCCTTAGCTCTGCCAGCTGCTTTGCAACGTAGGGCACAAGGGATGGATTGTTTGTTTTTCCGCGGTAAGGCACCGGGGCCAGGTAAGGGCTGTCGGTTTCAATCAGTATCCGGTCCATGGGAACAAAGGCCGCGACATCACGGATATCCTGTGCGGTTTTGAACGTCAGAATCCCCGAAAACGAAATGTAAAAACCAAGATCCAGCGCGGCCCGGGCCACCTCCTTGGTCTCAGTAAAGCAATGAAATACGCCGCCAGCGCTGCCAGCGGAGCCGTCTTCGCCCTCTTCTTTCAGGATGCCAATCGTGTCGTCCGAGGCAGAACGGGTATGAATAATCAGTGGTTTATCCAATTGCCTAGCGGCATGAATATGGGTTCTAAAACGGTTTCGCTGCCACTCCATGTCGGCAACTGTGCGCTCACCCAACCGGTAGTAATCGAGACCCGTCTCGCCAATGCCGACCACGCGCGGCAGTTGTCCGCGGGTCAATAGATCTTGCAGTGAAGGCTCAGTCACGCCCTCATTGTCTGGATGCACTCCCGCTGTGGCCCAAAAATTATCGTAAGTGGTAGCGAGGGCGTGGACACCGGAGAACTCCTCTAGCGTGGTGCAAATGCACAAAGCCCGGTCAACCCGCGCTTGCGCCATGGATTCGCGAATGGTGGCCAGATTGGCGACTAGCTCAGGGAAGTTGAGATGGCAATGGGAGTCAGTAAACATGGGGCAGTCGTTAAAAGCGCCCTGCCGCCGATGACGGTCAGGACTCAGATGGTCTGGGTGGGCCGGTCCGAAGACAGGCTGGAGCCAAGGATTTCTTCAATTTTGAGCCTAAGGGCGCGAGACTTGTCGTCCTTGGGAAACAAGATACCAACACCTTGAGCCCGGCTGCTGGCAGCTTTGTCGGGCGTGATCCAAGCCACCGTACCTGCAACTGGGTAGCGCTGGGGGTCATCGGGCAAAGTCAGCAACACATACACATCGTCACCCAGTTGGTAATTCCGCGTGGTCGGGATGAAGATGCCGCCTTCGGTGAACATGGGAATATACGCGGCGTACAAGGCAGATTTCTGCTTGATGGCGAGTTGAATCACACTAGGCCGAGGTGCAGTGTTCGATGACGTAGGTGGTGAAGTCGTGGTGCTCATGATGTTGCTGATGGCTTTGAGTTTAGGGCGATTTGCGCTTGGCTCACAAGCGCCTCCAGCATAAGCCCCGCGTTAAACGGGTGTTCGACGGTGCGCATGGAATGCGCCAACGCTTTTCCCCAGGCAGTCAAACTCCCGATCGACCCACCGGATGGCAGTTCGGAGGCGCCAAAAAAGCGTGGCGCAGCGCCCATTTTGACGGCCAGCATGTCATGACACAGTTTGTGAAGTCCGTCGACAGCTTGTGAAGGCGTCCAATCTTTCAGGACGCCCACCTCACCACGCGCCATGGCCTGTGGCAACTTGACCCAAGATTGCGCGGTGCGTCCAGTGGTGCCGGAAAATTGCAGTGCGTCGTCGGGTCGGCCGCCTGCGGCTCGCAGCGCCACGGCGGCCTGATCAGCAGCAATGCCCTGCGATTGAAGCCAAGACAGCGACGCCTCCGCGTCCGGCCAAACCATGCTGTGCCCCAAACACCGACTGCGAATGGTAGGCAACAACTGGTGAGCCGCCTCGGTAGCCAATACAAACTTGACGTCGCCTGGTGGTTCTTCCAGCGTTTTGAGCAAGGCATTGGCCGTGATGTTGTTCATACGCTCGGCCGGAAAAATCAACACAGCCTTGCCGCGACCCCGCGCACTGGTGCGCTGAGAAAATTCGACCGCATCACGCATGGCGTCAACCCGGATTTCCTTGCTGGGTTTGCGTTTTTTGTCATCGATGTCTGACTGGGCTTTTTCACTCAGTGGCCAGCCCAACTCCATCATCACGGTTTCAGGCATGAGCACGCAAAGATCGGCATGGGTACGGACATCAATGGCGTGGCAGGCCGAACAAACGCCACATGCGCCTTCCGGGCTTGGTTGATCACACAGCCAAGTGCGCACCAAAGTCATGGCGAGACTGTACTGCCCTAAACCCGACGGACCGGCAAGCAACCATGCGTGACCACGCTGAGCCAGCAGGGTCTGTGCTTGTGACGCGATCCACGGCGCAAGCCGGCTGTCGCTCATGCCAACCAGCCCCGGTTAACCAGCGCCAGTCGCACAGAATTCCACACGTTTTCACGCGTTCCGGCTGCGTCGATTTGGGCGAACCGTTGTGGGGATTGGTCCATTCGACGCTGATAAGCCGCAGCGACACGCTTGAAAAATTCCAGCGGTTGCGCCTCAAACTTGTCTGGAACGCGAGCGCCTTGCAGTCTTTGGGCCGCAATTTCGGGGGCTAGGTCGAACCAGACCGTGAGGTCAGGCTGACGGGTGGATTCACCACCCTGCCCTTGTGTAGACTGCACCCAGCGCTCTAAAGTTGATAACATTTCAAGGTCAAACCCACGCCCACCACCTTGATAGGCAAAGGTGGCGTCGGTGAAGCGGTCACACAAAACAACGTCGCCGCGAGCCAGGGCAGGTTCAATGCACTGCAGAAGATGGTCCCGCCGGCCCGCAAACACCAGCAAGGCCTCGGTCATGGCGTCCATGGGGTCGTTCAGCACCAGGGTGCGAAGTCGCTCGGCCAATGCTGTGCCACCGGGCTCTCGCGTCAAGGTGACTTGGCGACCCTGATCACGAAACATCTGCGCCAAACGCTCAATATGGGTGGATTTACCCGCGCCGTCAATGCCTTCAAAGCTGATAAATATTCCGCCCGCTGTCATAGTTCCTTATTGCCCACGCTGGTATTTATTCACCGCACGATTGTGCGCTTCCAGCGTCGCACTGAATTGGCTGCTGCCGTCGCCGCGCGCCACAAAATAGATGGCTTTGGTCTCAGCGGGCTGCACGGCCGCCATCAGCGACGATTTTCCGGGCATGGAGATGGGCGTTGGTGGCAAGCCGGTGCGTGTGTAGGTGTTCCAAGGGGTGTCCGCTAGCAAGTGGCGACGGCGCAGATTACCGTCGAAGGACTGGCCCAAGCCGTAAATCACCGTGGGATCGGTTTGAAGCATCATGCCGATGCGCAAACGATTCACGAACACCCCGGCGATCTCGGCGCGGTCGCTGTCGCGGCCCGTTTCTTTTTCGACGATGCTGGCAAGAATCAAGACTTGTTCAGGTGTTTTCAAAGGGGAGTTGCTGGCGCGCAATTTCCAGGCTGCCTCCAGTTGCCGGTCCATGGCCTGCATAGCGTTTTTCAACACGCCGAGATCACTGCTGCCTTTGGCATAGGTATAGGTATCGGGGAAAAGGCGGCCTTCGGGGTGAACGCCGGGCTTGCCAAGAGCGTCCATGATCAAATCCGGCTTCAGTCCTTTGGTGTCAGGCGCAAGGTGCTCTGCTTTTGATAGTGATTCAAGCACTTGAGCGAACGTCCAGCCCTCCAGCAGGGTGATGCTTCGCAACGCTTGCTCTCCATTCACCAGTTTCTCCAGCAAGCGCCTTGGCGTGGTACCTTTTTCAATTTCATAACTGCCTGCCTTGAGTTGGCGCGCGTCGCCCGACAAGCGAAACCACCAGTACAGCAGCGTGGAGTCAGTCTGCGCCCCGGCGTCAACGGCGGCCTGCGCTATTGACCGAGCGGAAGTACCCGGCTGAATCAATAGATCCACCGGGTCAGATTGCAGCACCAAGGCGTGGTTGAGCCACCAGGCGCCATAGCCACCCAGCAGCACAGCTGCGAGCAAAAAAACTGACAGGAGACGACGCACAGCCTTACAGCCTTCCAATGAATTAAGTGCGGATGATAATTCACTCATGCAAAACAAACTCAATGGAATCACACCCCTCTCCCATTTGGGCGTTATCAAGGTCGAGGGCGAAGACGCGGCCAAGTTCCTGCACGGTCAATTGACCCAGGATTTTTCACTTTTAGGCATGGCCGAAGCCCGTTTGGCAGCCTTTTGCAGCGCCAAGGGCCGCATGCAAGCCAGTTTTATCGGCTTCAAAAAAAGCCCGGTTGAAATCCTGCTGGTTTGCCCCGTCGACGTTTTGGCGCCCGCCATGAAGCGCCTGTCGATGTTTGTGATGCGTGCCAAGGCCAAGTTCAGTGATGTCAGCGCTGAGATGTCGGTCTATGGCATAGCTGGTGATGCTATCAACAATATAGCTATTCCCGCTGGTCCAGCCTGGTCCAAGGCCGATATTGGAGCTTCAACACTGGTGCAACTTTATCCCGCTGACGACATTCCCCGCGGCTTGTGGATTGCCCCGTCCTCAGAAGCTGCGCCCCAAGGCGAGCCTCTGAGTCAGGACCTGTGGAACTGGGGTGAGGTGCGAAGCGGCATCGCCCTGATCACCACGCCCATCGTGGAAGCGTTTGTGCCGCAAATGCTGAACTATGAGTCGGTAGGTGGCGTTAACTTCAAAAAGGGCTGCTACCCAGGACAAGAGGTGGTTGCCCGCAGCCAGTTTCGTGGCACGCTCAAACGTCGCGCTTACTTGGCGCACTCGGACGCGCCGATGGCAGCCGGTGACGAGTTGTTTCAATCGGCTGACGAAGGACAGCCGTGCGGCATTGTTGCGCAGGCCGCCGCATCCCCTTCGGGCGGTTATGACGCAGTGGTGTCCATGCAGGTCGCCGCTTTTGAGGCCGGCAGTCTTCACCTAAGCAGCGCCACTGGCCCGGCATTGACCGCCAGTGCGCCACCCTACCCTTTGCTGGCCGACATTTAAGTCAATAACAAAAGCGTTTCAGAGCGTGGCGGGCAGCTTGTGCACCATTTCGATATGCGCAATACCGGCTTCCTCAAAGGGCTCCCCCTGGGTCAAAAAACCCAAGCGGGCATAAAAGCCTTGCGCATTGCGCTGTGCATGCAGCAGTACCTCATGGTCACCTCGCTCGGTCGCGGCTCGCATCAGCGCCCGCAACACATCGCGCCCTAAATTGGATCCACGCAGCACCCGGTGCACGGCCATGCGCCCAATGCGGCCCACACCCGGCGCGTGCTGCACGAGGCGCCCCGTGGCCACTGCTACGCCCAATCGGTTGCGAGCCACGGCGTGAATGGCACTTTGATCGGCTGCGTCCTGCTCCAACTCGAGTGGAATGCGCTGTTCTTTCAAAAACACATCTGCCCGCACTTGACTGGCTTCAGACTGAAGCGTCTGCCAGCTACCCACCTCGACTGAGGCCATGGGCTCCCAAGCCTCATACGCCAACAAAATGTCTCGCAAGGCGGTGGGAACAGGTATAGATGTCTGGGTGGACGGATCCGCAAAAACATAGACCAGTTCACAGCTAATCAGGCAGTCTTCGCCCCGAAAGATAGCGCCGTTAAAGGTCATGGACGAGGTGCCAATGCGATGACATTGCAGCGCCACATCAAGCTGATCGTCGATTTGCGCTGACGCGTGGTACTCCACCGTGGCTTTTTTGACATACAAGTCACCGCCCAGTGACTGCAGGCTGCTGTCATAGGGCAGCGCCAGTGCTCGCCAGTAGTCGCTCATGGCCGTGTCGAAGTACATCAGGTAATGCGCGTTGAATACAATTTTCTGCATGTCCACCTCAGCCCAACGCACGCGCAGGCGGTGGAACAGGCGAAAGTCTTGGCGTTTAAGTTGGCTCATTGGGGTTGGCGCATCAGGGGTTGGTTGAAAAGGCATGCTTAAGCGCCCGCGCCGCATCGGCATGGGCCCGCAGGGCTTCCGGAATGGCACGCCCCATCTTGATGAACTCATGCACCACGCCACGGTAAATTTCCAGATCAACGGCAACTCCGGCGGCCCGCAACTTGTCTGCGTATAGCACGCCCTCGTCCACCAGTGGATCGCATTCGGCCAGTCCGAACCAAGCGGGTGCCACGCCGTCCACATCTGGGGCATTCAGTGGGGCAAAGCGCCAATCGTCCCGATCAGCCGGGTTGGGCAAGTAGTGATTGAAGAAATACTCGATGCCGGCCTGATCCAACACAAAGCCATGGGCAAAAGTTGTATGCGATGGGGTGTCGGCCTGTGCCCCACATCCAGGATAAAACAGGAGTTGCAAGGCCAGCGGCATGCCAGCGTCTCTAGCGTGAAGCGCGCAAGCAGCCGCCAGGGTGCCGCCGGCGCTGTCGCCTCCCACCGCTACGCGGCTCGCATCCAAACCCCGGGTCTCGCCGTGGGCGGCCACCCACTGCACGGCGTCCCACGCATCGTTGTGCGCCACGGGGAATGAATGTTCGGGCGCCAACCGGTAATTGACCGACACCACCGCGCAATGTGCCAAGTGGCTTAGCGTTCGGCACAAGGTGTCGTGCGTGGAAATACTGCCAATCGTGAAGCCACCGCCATGAAAGTAGACCAATACCGGCAATACCTCATCCGTCGGCGCATACAGCCGAACAGGCAACTCCGCGCCATCCCGCGCCGGGACGGTGAAGCTTTCGACGCGTTGCAACTTGTGGGGCGGCACCTCCAAAATGCCGGAGCCAATGTCATAGGCCAGCCTCGCCTGGAACGGCGTCAAGGCATGGAGAGGCACCTGGCCGGCGCGCGCCATGCGATCCAACACACCATGCATGGCGGGAGTCAGCAAAGCGCGGGGGTTACGGTGGTGACTCATAAGTTGGAAGCTTCTTGTTAAAGTGAAGTTTTCATCCTACACCGCAAACACCATGGCACTCATCTTCTACGTGACGCAAGTTCAGTTCGATTTCGGTGC
>JBBKVN010000209.1:0-12109 GCA_037968455.1 Rhodoferax sp. | reverse complement strand
GACTCGATTTCGACGATGTCGTCGGGCAGCTCGAAGCTGTCGCGAAAACTGAAGTAGAGCGAGGTGAAAAACATGGACACCATCACCATGAGGGCAGGCAACATCAGTTCACCGGCCAGAGCCGGGCTGCCCAGCAAAGTGGCGATGAGGGTGACAAGCAGAACGAGCACCACCAGCACGCCGATCCAGGTGATGCCGAAAACGGCAAACGCCCAGAAATTGCGCAGACACGCCACGATGCTGAAAAACAGGCTTTTGGCAGGGGTCAACCCATGCCAGTGCACCAGCGCGGGCGCATGCCAGAACAACAGGGACAGCGGCAAGTGCAGGCCAATGAACACCCACATGGCAGATTGAAAGTTACCTTCTAGCAGCACCTCACGCTCCGGCATGCTTCCACCCAGGTAGACGCGGGCAAAGTCTCCGTCATCGACCAGCCAGGAGGCGCCAATGGCAATCAAAAAGCCCAATGAATAGAGTCCGCCCAAAATCAGCATGGCGCGCGCCTGGCTTTTGCCGGCGCGAAACGCGGCCACCAAAATGGCCGGCATGGGGAAGCGACCTTGGGTGGCTTCGCGCGTGGCGGCCATCAGGCCCAGCGTGGCCGCAGGCAGAAAGGTCATGGCCAGCATAAAGCCGATCCATGGAACCAGGCTGGCCAATGTCATGACGGCCATGAACATGAAAAACAGACCTGCCAAGGCCAGTGGCTGCTTGAAAAAAGTCTGAATGCCGAGCTTCACCCAAGTGGCACCTGTGCGAGCCGGAACAATTTTGAGTTTCATGCTGGCGTCGCGATTGCGCTCGTGGACAGAACCGGGCTGACGCGGCCGCGTAGCACCCGCTCAAAGTGGCTGGGGTCGTGGGCTTTGAGCATGCTGGCTTCTCGGGGCAGGTGGTAGTCCCACAAACGGGAAATCCAGAAACGCAGGGCACCGGCGCGCAACATGGCGGGCAGCAGTTCGCGCTCGGCCGTTGTCAATGGTCGAACGGTGCCGTAGGCGGCCATGAAATTTTGCGCCCGCTCGGCGTCGTGGGTGCCTGTGGCCAGGTCAATGCACCAGTCGTTCAGGGTCACGGCAATGTCAAACAGCCAGGCATCGACACCCGCAAAGTAGAAGTCAAAAAAGCCGGTCAGGTGGGGCTTGCCGTCCACCGTGTCAAACATCACGTTGTCCCGGAACAGATCGGCGTGAATGGGACCGCGAGGCAGTGCTTTGTAGGCAGACGACTGGGCCACATGGTTTTGATAGGCCAACTCGCTTTGAATCAGCTGGCGTTGCTCGTCCGTCAAATGGGGCAAGACGACCGGAACGGTCTCGTTCCACCAGCTCAATCCGCGCAGATTGGGCTGTGACAGCTCGAAATCTCGTCCTGCCAAATGCATTTTGGCCAGCGTGGCGCCGACGGCCGCGCAATGGGCGGCAGTGGGCCTCAATTCGCTGCCACCGGTGAGTTTGCTCACCACGGAGGCAGGTTTGCCTTTTAACTCCAGCACCAACTCACCTTTGGCGTTGGCGGTGGGGTCAGGCACGGGAATGCCGTGCTGCGCCAGGTGCTTCATCAAGCGCAGGTAAAACGGCAGTTGCTCGAAGCTCAAGCGCTCGAACAGAGTGAGCACGAAGTCGTGCGTATGGCCGTCCAACTCGGTGGATACAAAGTAATTGGTGTTTTCAATGCCGCCGGCGCAACCCTTCATGTGGGTGAGTTCACCCAGCTTGAGTTGTTTTAACAGGGCGCCGGCTTCTTTCTCAGTGACTTCTGTGTAAACCGCCATCGCTCAAAAACCCACGATTTTCCAAGTGCGCTCACCACTTTGGGGTTGCACGTCATAAGAAGGCATGCTGCCTTTGGGTTGAACGGTGATGGTTTTGGTCTCTCCCCCCACCCGCAGCTCGTCAATGCGGCTGCCTGAGTCCTCAATCCGGATGCGCTCGGTGCGCTTTTCAATCACGGCTTTGGGCGCAGCCTCTGGCGCGGGGGTCTGGGCCCAGCTGAGGGTGACAGAGGAGAGGAAGAGGGGGAGGATGAGGGCTAGGCGCATGGCGCAATTGTAGAACCACCCCCGTCCCCTTGCTCGCAGGCAAAATGCTTCCATGAACGACTCTCAAAACAAGCCCAAAACCCTGCTGTTGGTGGACGGCTCCAGCTACCTGTACCGCGCTTTTCACGCCATGCCAGACCTGCGCGCGGTGCCGGGCGACCCCACCAGCCCGCCGACCGGCGCCATTCGCGGCATGATCAATATGCTGCAAAGCCTGCGCAAAGATGTGCCGGCTGACTTTGCGGCCTGCGTGTTTGATGCCAAAGGCCCGACATTTCGTGATGATTTGTACCCCGAGTACAAGGCACACCGATCCCCGATGCCCGACGACTTGCGGGCCCAGATTGAGCCGATTCATGAGGTGGTTCGCCTGATGGGCTGGAAAGTGCTGGACGTGCCCGGCGTAGAGGCCGATGACGTCATTGCCACTTTGGCCGTGATGGCCGCCAAGCAGGGTATTGAGGTGATTGTGAGCAGCGGCGACAAGGACTTGGCGCAATTGGTCAATTCGCACATCACCATCATTGACACCATGAATGGCCGTCGTCGTGATGAAGCCGGCGTGGAAGCCGAGTTTGGCGTGCCCGCTCGCCTGATGGTCGACTATCAGGCACTGGTGGGGGATGCGGTTGACAACGTGCCCGGTGTGCCCAAGGTGGGGCCGAAAACCGCTGCCAAATGGTTGCAGCAATACGGCTCGTTGGATGAAGTGGTGGCACATGCCCATGAGATCAAGGGCGTGGTGGGCGAGAACCTGCGCAACTCGCTGGACTGGTTGCCGATGGCGCGCCAGTTGGTCAGCATGAAGGTTGATTGTGACTTGACGGGTTGGATGCCTGATCTTCCTGCTATGAACTCAATAGCTACTGGCGCCATGAATACGGAGGCTTTGGCTACTTTTTACGAAAAATTTGGGTTCAAAGGCTTGGCCAGGGCTTTGGGCGGTGCGGCGTCAGGCAGTGCGCCTCCCAAATCGACCCCGGCTGGCGGATCTTCCAAAAATTCGTCTCGCGAACCTGATTTGTTTGACGAGCCCGCTGACTCAAGCGCGGCGCCCACCAGCCAAGTTAGCAGCGTGGTCTATGACACCGTGTTGACCTGGGCAGCGTTTGACCAATGGCTGGCCCGAGTCGAGGCCGCTGACTTGGTGGCCGTGGACACCGAAACCACCTCGTTGGACGAAATGCGGGCCGAAATTGTGGGCATCAGTTTCAGCGTCAAACCTGGCGAGGCGGCCTATATTCCGGTAACTCACCGCTACCCGGATGCGCCTGAGCAGTTGCCGCGCGAGGAGGTGCTGGCCAAACTCAAGCCCTGGCTTGAAAACGGCGCCAAGAAGAAGCTGGGGCAAAACATCAAGTACGACCGCCATGTGTTTGCCAACCACGGTATTGAGGTGCAGGGCTACGCCCACGACACCATGCTGCAGAGCTATGTGCTGGAAGTGCACAAGCCCCATGGGCTGTCCAGCCTGGCGGAGCGCCACCTGGGGCGCAGCGGCATCAGTTTTGAGGATTTGTGCGGCAAAGGCGTGAACCAGATTTGCTTTGACCAGGTGGACATTGCCAAGGCGGCCGAGTATTCGTGTGAAGACTCCGACCAGACGCTGGATGTGCACCTGGCGCTGTGGCCGCAACTGGAGGCGGATGACAAGTTGCGCTTTATTTACGAGCTGGAAATTGCCAGCAGTGAAGCGCTGTACCGCATCGAGCGCAACGGTGTTCTGATTGACGCGCCCACGCTGGCGGCGCAAAGCCACGAACTGGGAGCTCGCATTTTGCAGCTGGAGACCGAGGCGCACGCGCTGGCGGGCCAACCCTTCAACCTGAGCAGCCCCAAGCAGATTGGCGAAATTTTCTTCACCAAGCTCGGCCTGCCCATCGTCAAGAAAACCGCCACTGGTGCACCGAGCACCGATGAAGAGGTGCTGGAGAAACTGGCCGAAGACTTTCCGCTGCCGGCCAAGATTTTGGAGCACCGGGGCTTGGCCAAGCTGAAGGGCACCTACACCGACAAGCTGGCCCAGCTCGCTCACCCTCGCACGGGTCGCGTCCATACCCACTATGCGCAGGCGGTGGCTGTGACCGGGCGTTTGTCCAGCAACGACCCCAATTTGCAGAATATCCCGATTCGCACCCCCGAGGGGCGGCGTGTGCGCGAAGCCTTTGTGGCGCCAGCGGGGTGCGTGATTGCCAGCGCTGATTACAGCCAAATTGAGTTGCGCATCATGGCCCACATCAGTGGAGACGCTGCGCTGGTGCTGGCGTTTCACGACGGCATGGACGTGCACCGCGCCACGGCTGCCGAGATTTTTGGCATTGGCACGGGTGAGGTCACCACCGAGCAGCGGCGCTATGCCAAGGTCATCAACTTTGGCCTGATCTACGGCATGAGCGCCTACGGCTTGGCGCGCGCCTTGAGCATTGACAATACGGCCGCTAAAAACTACATCCAGCGTTACTTTGAGCGCTACCCAGGTGTCAAAAATTACATGGATCACACCCGCCAGATCGCCAAGGCGCAGGGGTATGTGGAAACCGTGTTTGGACGGCGCCTTTACCTGCCCGAGATCAACTCACCCAATGGCCCGCGTCGCGCTGGAGCCGAGCGCGCGGCCATTAACGCCCCCATGCAAGGGACGGCGGCCGATTTGATCAAGCTCAGCATGGTGAAGGTGCAACAGGTGTTGGACGAGGAAAAGCGCGGCACCCGCATGATCATGCAGGTGCATGACGAATTGGTGTTTGAGGTGCCTGAGGCCGAGGTCGAGTGGGTCAAACACGAAATTCCGCGCCTGATGGCCGGGGTGGCCAATCTCAAAGTGCCCTTGTTGGCCGAGGTGGGGGTTGGGCCGAACTGGGATCAGGCCCACTGACCTTTTTGAGGCTAGTGCAGCCTCTACCTCAGGGGAGCCGGGCGGGTGCGCGGCGTGTCTTGGTCGATTTCCCAGTCTTGCTGGGTGGCCAGTTCGTAGCGTGCCCGGCCGGCGGTTTTGGCTCGGTACATGGCCGCGTCGGCCGCATTGACCAGAAGTTTGGCTTCCAGGGTGGCATCTGGCACTGCGGTGGCCACGCCAATGCTGACCGTCACATACTTGGCAGTCGGTGAGGCCGCGTGCGGCATGGCCGCTCTGCGGACTCGGTCCAGGCAGCTTTGGGCGATTTCACTGGCGTCGGCATTGTTGACGCCGGGCAGCAGCAGCACAAATTCTTCGCCGCCGTAGCGCACGGCCATCTCGCCCGCGCGGCGCACGCAGTCGCCCAAGGCGTTCGCGACCCGGCCCAGACATTCATCGCCTGCCAAATGGCCGTAGTGGTCATTGAAATTTTTGAAGTGATCAATATCCACCATCAGCAGGCTGAGTGGCAAAAGGCTGCGGCCCGCGCGCTGCCACTCAATGTCCAGCGCCTGATCAAAACTGCGCCGGTTGGCCAATCCGGTCAAACCATCGGTGGAGGACTGTTTGGTCAGAAGTTGGTTGGTGGCTTCCAGCGTTTTCCCCCGGCGCACCATGTCCGTCACATTGACCCGTGCCGAGATCAGATATCCGTCAGGCGCGCGGGTGTGCTGAATGTTGACCCAGATGTCACCGGCCAGTTCCTGAAGCTCGGGTTCGCCAATGTTGTGGCGCTGGGCCAGGTGTTGGGTCAGCCACTGGTCTTCGCACCCGATGGCGGCCGGAATCAGGTTGCGGCGCAAGTTGGCCCGCATCAAGGCCTCATAAGACTGCCCAATGTGGTCCGGCTTATGAAAGTCCGCAAGAACCTGATTGACGCATTTGTTGTACAGCACGAGTCGGTCGTTGGCATCCCAGATTTCCAGGCCAATGTTCATCTCGTTCAGCGTGGACGCCAGCAGTTTGCGACTCGCTTTCAGGGAGTTTTTGGCTGGCGAACCATTTCGGAGCGGTTCGGGACTGGCCTTCTTGCGGCTCAGAGACGCGCGCAGAGTGTCAAACAAGCTCATAGCACGTTCTCTTGGCCACGTTTTCGGACGGAATTTGCCGCGCAGAACCCGAAAATCTCACATTTTCTTTGACTTTGCATCCTTCGCCTGCCGCTCCCCATTCTCTGAACGAGGTTGCCCAACAGCCTTCTGCAAGGGAGGCGATTGGCGTCAAAGAAGTGAGCGTAACAAGGGTCATACGAAGCAAGAATACCTGATTTGGGTAGATCCAATGCTCAAAATTGGGCAACTTGTGTATTGCTTCTACACGCTGGTGAGGCCGGTTCGGATGGCGTATTTGGTGAGTTCGGCCACATTGTGCAGTTCGAGTTTGGACATGATGTTGCGTCGGTGCACATCCACCGTGCTGGTGGCAATATGCAGTTTCTCGGCAATTTGGGGGGACGTCAGCCCGTCGGTAAGCAGACGAAGCACCTCAGTTTCACGGCGCCCCAGGCGTTTGTTGTCACGTGCGCGCCCTGTTCCGTGGCCGCTCCGTTGGCTGGCTTCGATCAGTGTGGCGGCGGCCTCCGGGCAAAGAAAGGTTTTGCCTTTGGCCGCGCTCTTGATGGCTTGAAGCAGTTGCTCGCCCGCGGCTGACTTCACCACGTAGGCTATGGCCCCGGCTTCCATCATCTCCATGACAAATTTCTTGTAATCAAAAGCCGACAACGCCACCACCTGCACCTGCGGGAATTGCGTGCGCACTTGCCGTGTGGCTTGAATACCATTCACCTCAGGCATGCTGATGTCCATCACCACCACGTCCGGCAGGAGTTTCGCCACGGTCTGAAGCACTTGGGACCCATCGCCCAGTTCGCCCACCACCTTGACCTCCGGCTCTTTGTCCAACATCAGACACAGGGCTTCCCGAAACATGGTGTGGTCATCAACCAGCAAGACGCGGATGGGCATATGGAGGCTTCCTATCGGTGTGGGGTCGGCGTTTTGGCCGCAAGCAGCGGAACCGTGATGAACACCGTGGTGCCATCCCCGGGATTGCTGCGAATAGTGAACTCTCCGCCCATCATTTGAATGCGCTCTCGCACACTCAGCAAGCCAAACCCTCCTTGACCGTTGGAAGGCAGGGTCTGATCGGGGTCAAACCCTGCGCCGGCATCACTGACGGTGACAAGCAGCTGTTGGTCTGCAGTCAGTTCGGTGCGAACGACCGCGTGGGCGACATCGGCGTGTTTGGCGGTGTTGATCAGCAATTCCCGAATGGCGCGAAACAGGGTTGCACTGACATCGGGGTCAAGCGGTTTAGGCTCGCCGTCATCCTCGGCGACGACGTCAAGCTTGTACATTTTGTGCATTTCGTCAGCCATCCACTCCATGGCGGCTGGCAGACCCAGCTCGTCCAGCATGGGCGGGCTGAGTTGGAAGGCCATCACGCGCACCTTGCGGTTGGCCTGGTCGACGGCTTTGGCGCAGTCGTCCATGGCGCTTTTCATGAAGTCGGGTACAGGCAGCTTTTCCATTGAAGCGATCTTGAGCTTGATCAAGGCCAACATTTGTCCCAGATCGTCGTGCAAGTCCTGGGCCAGCGAGCGGCGTTCGCGCGTTTCAGCCACCGCAAGCGCGGAGGACAGGGTGCGAAGGCGGTCGGTTTGCGCGCGTGAATCCGTCAGGTCTTTGCGTGCCGCCTGAGCCGCTTTCGCCGCGCGGACGCTTTCCGTGATGTCGGTGAAGGTGACGATCACGCCGGTGACCTGGTTTTGCTCATCGCGGTATGGCGTTACCCGGCGCAGAAAACGGCGCTCACCGTCTGACGGCTGTCGCGTCGTTCCCGACTGGTATTCCTGCTGTTGCGGCTTGTTGCTGGACATCACGACGCCCGCCGTGTCAATGAGCGCATCTCCCGCTTTGGCCAATGAGAAATCGCTGAGCGGACGGCCAATGTCGCTAGGCAAGAACTGGAACAAGGTTTTGGCCGCCGGAGTGAACCATTTGATTCGAAACGACTGGTCAATGCAAAGCGTGGCAATGTCGCTGCTGTTGAGCAAGCTGCTCAGGTCCGCATTGGAGACTTCCAGCTCCCGCACCTTGGCTTCGAGTTGCTGGTTAACGGTGGTCAACTCCTCATTCAAAGACTGCAACTCCTCCTTGGAGCTTTCCAGTTCTTCATTGAGAGAGCGTAACTCTTCGTTGGTGGTAATGACTTCTTCGTTGGAGATCTTGAGGTCTTCAGCCGAGGTCTCAAAACGTTCTATGGTGTTTTGCAGGTCGTCACGGGTGGCTTGCAGTTCTTCTTCGAGGTGGCGGACCAGCGCGCCTTCAGCGGTGTCGCCCGCTGGCGGGAGCGCGGCCTGCAGGTCATGGCGAAACACCACCAGAAAAAGGGGGCCAGACTCGGTGCCGGTATGGGGCGTGACGGTGATCTCAACAGGAATAAACCCGTTGGAGCGCTTCATCCGCGCCCCCGTTGCCACTACCGTGACCTTGCTGGCGGCCGCCTCCTGCAGGGCAGAGCGCAGGCGCGAGCGCAAGCCGTCCCGGGCCATGAGCAGCAGGTCTTGCACCGGGGCACCACGCGGGCGCACCAGAAAGTCTTCGGTAGGCCCACAGTAGTACAAGGCCTCATGGCGGGCATCGACCAAAATCGACGCGGGGGCAAACCGGTCCAGAATTAGTTTTTGGGCCACGGTCGCCACTTGGCTTAAGGGCGGCGGGCGGCGATTTTCCAGGGGCAGAATAGCGGGGCGGAAGTCGCCCGGTCGTGTGGGCAGGTTCAAAATGTCAGGGGGCGTTTTTCCGACGCGTTTGAAAATGCGCCACTTTTTTGATAAAGGCAGGAATAGCTCATCGCGGCTGCCGTTGGACTCGGCGCTCCCCAGAAAGAGGTAACGATCCCTGCTGAGCGCAAAGTGAAAGATGTTGAGCACCCGCCTCTGAACATCAGACTCCAGGTAAATCAACACGTTGCGGCAACTGATGAGGTCCACCCGTCCAAACGGGGGGTCAGCAAAAAGATTCTGCGCCCCAAAAACAATGCTGGCCCGTAGTTCTGCAGAGACGGTGTAGTTTTGCTGGTTGGGGGTGCTTGAGAAATAGCGCTTCAACCGGGGGGCGGTCATCCGCGCCGCAATGCCGATGGGGTAGCGGCCACAGCGGCCGACTTCAAGCGCATCATTGTTGGTGTCTGTCGCAAAGACCTGAACCGGGCAACTTTTGCGCACTCGGCGCAAATGTTCCAGCACCACGATGCCCATGGTGTAGGCCTCTTCGCCGGTGGAGCACCCCGGAACCCAGATTCGAATCGCGTCGCCGCTGCGCTTGCTGGCCACCAATGGAGCGATGACCTCTGACTCAAGCGCCTTCCAGGCGGGCGGGTCCCTGAAAAACTCTGTGACACCGATGAGCAAGTCGCGAAACAAGGCATCGACTTCGTCGGGTTCTTTTTCAAGCAGGTCGACGTAGCCCGTCAGCTTGCTTACGCCGCGCAACCCCATGCGGCGCTCGATGCGACGTATCAAGGTGGCGCGTTTGTAGCCGGAGAAGTCATACCCGCGCTGGGTATTCACGATCTGGATCAGCTTTTGAATGGTGTGAGGGTCGACGGGGTCCGATGGGGCGGCGTCGCCATCACCATGGCCGTTGGCGTAGGGGTGGCTCACGTAGTCCGCAATCACCTGGGGCATTTTGTTGACTGACAAGACGTAATTGGCGATGCCCGCCGCGATGGCGCTGCGGGGCATGCCGTCGTATTCAGCGGTGGCAGGGTCTTGCACCAGAACAATGCCGCCGTGGGCGGCGATGCTCTTCAAGCCCAGGGCGCCATCGGTGCCCATGCCGGACAGCACAATGCCAATCGCCCGGGTGCCGCAGTCTTCGCCCAGGGATGCAAAAAAGTGGTCAATCGGTAGATGCAGGGTGCCGGGTTCGCTGCGAGGCGTGAGTCGCAGGCGCCCTTGTTCAATCGCGACTTCTTTGTCGGACGGCGAGGTGTACACATGGTTGGCCTGAAGCAAAACGCCATCGCTGGCCTCCCGAACCGGCATAGGGGTGTGCTTGGCAAACAGCTCGGCCGCCAGACTGACGTGCGAGGGGTCCAGATGCTGCACCACCACGTAGGCTACGCCGGTGTCGGCAGGCAGGGCCTGAAAGAACTGGCGAATGGCGTCAAACCCGCCGGCCGAGGCCCCAATGCCTGCCACGCAAGGGCTCATCGCACTGGCACTTGCCGGATCAGTACCCCTTGAGGCCGCCTTTTTGGCGCGGTGCGGGGCGGCGGACTGCTTGGACAAATGAACTTCTCCCTGGCTGCTAGTTGGGCCGAGGCCCGTTGTACTTTTTCCGCCCGAGGTGTCAAGGCGCACCTTTGGGGACAAGTCTGGGTTTGCCCATGGCGAAACCGGCAGCACTGCTTGGCAGTCTCACATTTTAGGGACTTTGCCATTGTTTTTTATGCGATTAGTCAGATGCGAGGCATCTCCTTGGTCGCTCGTGTGCGCCATTCGCTCAATCCCGTCTGCTTTTGGCGCGAGTCATGGGCGCGCTGACCCGGCAAAGGGGGCGAAAATGCGCGCAGATCCGTATTGCCACTTTTGATTGAACGTCCGTGAATAACCCTGTCCTCTCCGCACTCTTGCCCGTGATGTTGTTGATTGCTATCGGTTTTATAGCTGGCCGCGCAGGCTGGATAAGGGCCGAGGCCACAAAAGACCTCTCAAATCTGGTTTTCATGGTGTTGACGCCGGCCTTGCTGTTTCGGACCATGAGCACGGTCCATGTGCAAGACCTCAACTTCAAACCCGTGGCCATGTACTTTGTGGCGGCGGCGATTCTGTTTTTTGCCATGTTTTTCTGGCAAGGTGCGACCCGCCGAGCGGCCGTGCTGGGGCTAGGCGCGACCTTCAGCAACACGCTGGTGATTGGCACCCCGCTCATTGGTCTGGCCTACGGTGAGGCGGGCTTGATCACTTTGTTCACCCTGATCTCCGTGCATGCGTTGGTGCTGTTGACCATGGCCACGGTGGTGCTGGAGTTGTCGGTGGCTCGCGAAGATGCGGCCAGTGGCGCCGCTGCTGGGCGTCCCATGTTTCGAACCATTTTGACGGCGATGCGCAACGGCATCGTTCACCCGGTGCCGCTGCCTATTATTGTGGGCTTGCTGTTTGCGCAGACCGGCCTGGTGGTTCCCGCCGTGGTGGACAAGCCGCTACAACTATTGGGCAATGCCTTTGGGCCCCTTGCGCTGGTGCTGGTGGGGGTGACCATTACCAACGGGCGGGTCGGAGAGCAGCTCAAGGCGGCCTTGGGCCTCAGTCTGATCAAAAACCTGGTGCTGCCTGCCGTGATGGCCGCCGTGGGTTGGGCGGCGGGCATGAGCGGCCTGCCCTTGAGCGTGATGATTGTGGCTGCCGCCCTGCCGATTGGCGCCAACGTATTCATGTTTTCCCAGAAGTACGAGGTCGCGCAAGACCTCATCACTGCCAGCCTGGCTGTGTCGACCGCCATCGGCGTGCTGACCATTTCCTTGGTAATGGCGCTGGTCAGCTGGGTGTAGTTGAGCGATTCCGGGCAGCACCGTCAGTGCGGCAGCCGGGTGGTGTTGCGGACAATCAGTGTCGGTTTCAGGGAGCTGGAGATGCCGTCGGAGGAGGGCTTCAACTCCAGGTCGCTCAGGATTTTCAGGCCGGCGTTTTGGCCGATGGCATAACGGGGCGCCGCCAGCGTGCTGATGCCACCGCCGAGTTGGCCCGCAATGGGAAAGTCGCCAAACCCCAGCAACGCCAAATCTTGTGGCACCCGAATTCCGGCTTCCTGGGCTTGAAACCAGGCGCCGGCGGCGAGGTGGTCATTGGCAAAGGCCATGCCTTGTGGCAACTGGCCTGACGTCAAGCCCTGCAAGGCTTTTCGGCCCGCGGCCATGGGTTCTCCGCGATCCGCTTTGATGATGCGAACGGCGGCGCCGGCCTGCTCAGCCGTTTGGGCAAAACCCTCGCCACGTTCATGGGCACGAAAGTCTTCTTCCACCCCGCTGTCCACATAGACCAGGTCGGTGTGGCCGCAGTCCAGCAGGTGCTGCGCCATGGCTTGGCCGGCGCTGCGGTGGTTGAAGCCAATCTGGATGAACTCGACCTCCACGGGGTCTTTTTCCCAAATCTCGATGACCGG
>JBBKVN010000208.1:0-5316 GCA_037968455.1 Rhodoferax sp. | reverse complement strand
CGCCGGAACCATTTGAAACCCGCCCCAACTCACGCCGTATACCGGCAATATCGCTCTCGATTCGGGACAAACTGGCTTTCAGTTCGGCAACGCGATCAATGTACTTTTGGTGGTTGCGGGCTTCGCCGCCTTGTTTGTCGGGTTCGCCGTTGTTGTACTCCTTCGCCAGCTCCGCCTGGCGGGCTTCCGCCTTCTTGAGTTCAGACTCCAGAATTTGACGGGCATCTGAGTCACGCGATTTTTGCTCGCTGCTGTCCACGCGAGGGCTGTTGGCGGGCGCTGCAGCACTTGACGCCGATGAGGTGCTTTTGGCAGCAGGCGGTTTCGTCCCCTGAATCACCGTCACATTGCCACCTTCAATCAGCTTGCAATCCTTGGCCTGACGCCCCGTCAAGGTGTTGGTGTACTCGTTGCCGCAGCGATAAATACGCTCCTGTGCCATGCTGTTCGTGGCGCAACAAGCGACTGCCAATGAAATCAAGAGTGCATGGTTCATAGGTGCTCTACGCGTCCAATCAGTAACAGGGAGAAAAAATGCCAGTATGCGTCAAGCACACACGTTAATGGCTTTTGAGTTTCGCACAATGAAAAAAGGACGGCCAAGGCCGCCCTTTTGTTGCCACAAGGTGTAACGGGTTACACCTTGACAGGTCCGCTGTATTAGAGCGAGTAGTACATATCGAACTCAGCGGGGTGAGTTGCGGCACGCAGACGGGTCACTTCCTGCATCTTCAGATCGATGTAGGCATCGAGGTAAGAGTCAGTGAAAACGCCGCCTTTGGTCAGGAACGCGCGATCGGCGTCCAGACATTCCAGAGCCTGATCCAAGCTGTGGCACACAGTTGGGATCAACTTGTCTTCTTCAGGTGGCAAATGGTACAGATCCTTGCTGGCTGCTTCGCCGGGGTGAATCTTGTTTTCCACGCCATCCAGACCCGCCATCAACAAGGCGGAGAAGCCGAGGTAGGGGTTCATCAATGGATCGGGGAAACGAGCCTCAACGCGACGACCTTTGGGGTTAGCCACGAACGGAATCCGGATCGATGCCGAGCGGTTCTTAGCCGAGTAAGCCAGCTTGACCGGCGCCTCGTAATGAGGAACCAGGCGCTTGTAGCTGTTGGTACCTGGGTTGGTGATGGCGTTCAGGGCACGAGCGTGCTTGATGATGCCGCCGATGTAGTACAGGGCGAAATCAGACAAACCAGCATAGCCGTCGCCTGCGAACAGGTTTTTGCCATCTTTCCAGACCGACTGGTGCACGTGCATGCCGGAACCGTTGTCACCAACGATGGGCTTTGGCATGAAAGTGGCAGTTTTGCCATAAGCGTGCGCCACATTTTGGATCACGTACTTTTGCAACTGAACCCAGTCAGCGCGCTGAACCAGCGTGCTGAATTTGGTCCCAATTTCCATCTGGCCTGCGTTGCCCACTTCGTGGTGGTGCACTTCAACCGGGATGCCCAGTGATTCCAGCACCAGACACATCTCAGAACGCATGTCTTGGAAACTGTCAACGGGTGGCACGGGGAAGTAACCACCTTTAACTGTCGGACGATGGCCGGAATTGCCGTGCTCAAATTCTTTGCTTGAGCTCCAAGCCCCTTCTTCAGACTCAATCTTGTAGAAGGCACCCGACATGTCGTTGCCCCAACGCACGCCATCAAACACGAAGAACTCTGGCTCAGGACCAAAGTAAGCGGTGTCACCAAATCCGGAGGCCTTCATGTAAGCCTCAGCGCGCTTGGCCAACGAGCGGGGATCGCGCTCATAAGCTTTGCCGTCGGCTGGATCGATCACGTCGCAGCTCAAAATCATCGTCGCTTCTTCAAAGAAGGGGTCGATGTTGGCGGTGTTGGGATCAGGCATCAGCTGCATGTCGGAGGCTTCAATGCCCTTCCAACCCGCGATGGACGAACCGTCAAACGCGTGTCCGTCGGTGAACTTGTCTTCGTCGAAGTGAGAGACGGGCACGGTCACGTGCTGCTCTTTACCGCGGGTATCGGTGAAGCGGAAGTCAACAAACTTGACTTCGTTTTCTTTCACCATCTTCATGACGTCTGCGACGGTCTTGGCCATCAAATACTCCTGGTTGATTCGTTGTGAAAAAAGGTACGTTTAGGCAAATGCAGGTTTTGTGCCAAGTTGGTGACTGGCCAAATTCACCCAGCCTGCTATTTTGCCTTGAGATTGGGCGGTATTGAGCGCATTCGCTGACGAGAGATGCGTCGACGAGTAATCCAATGCACCAATTTGGTGGCTTCTTGAGATGCACTTCATTGGTGCATTATTTTTGCACCAACTCTGGGCCTAATCGGGCGTCAAAGCCCTTCAGGCCGCTCAGCAGCACCGCGTAGGCCTGCGACACCAGCGCCGGCTCGCCTTTGACCCCCAATTCAATGTGGCGGCCGTACTGGGGATGATCAACACTGGGCAAGCTGAACACCTTCACGCCAGCAAACACTTTCTCAATGTCTTCCATCAAGGGCGTCAGGGTGGCCTCCATGGCACCAAAAACAATCACGGACTGCTCGATCCAAGTCGACACCTTGTGCAGGTGCGGGTAATGGGTGTCGAGCACCCACTCCATCATTGGCCAAGCCATGACCGGAAAGCCGGGCACAAAATGCACCGTACCGCAGGTGAAACCCGGGATTTTATTGAACGGGTTGGGAATGATCTCAGCGCCGACAGGAAACACGCCCATGTTCAGCCGATGAATATTGTCTGGCCGGTTCGCCTCATAAACCGTGCCCTGCTCGACCGCAGATTCCTGCATTCGCTGCCGAATCAAGGCTTCGGCCTGTGGGTGCAGCGCCAAATCCAGCCCCAATGCACGGGCTGCGCATTGCCGGGTGTGGTCGTCGGGCGTGGCGCCAATACCACCGGTCGAAAAAACAACGTCGCCTGAGGCAAACGCCCGTTTCAGGGTCGCCGTGATGCGATCGGGTGAGTCGCCCACGTACTCGGCGTAATCCAGCTGAAGGCCACGGATCTTGAGCAACTCAATGACCTTGGGCAGATGCTTGTCGGCCCGTTTGCCGGAGAGAATTTCGTCTCCGACAATGATTAGCCCGAAGCGGGCATCGGGCTTAACGGAGGGCGGGAGGCTGGGTGGTTGGGTCATCCGCCAATGTTACTGCGTCAACGTCAACCACGGCGGTTGGCAGCGCCGATACCGTGGGCGTTGTGGCCACTGTTGATACCGTGTTGGCACGCAGCGTTTGCAGCGCCGCCAAGCAGTAGTGCGCAAACCACAGCGACGAGAAAGCAAACACCAGCGTGTAGATCCAGATCGCAATCGGAACCAAAATCACAAACGCGGCCGCAAACAAGGCGCCAGACACCCATAACAGGCTGGGTGCGGCCCCCAAAAAGCCGCAAAACACACCAATGCCCAGCAGCCAACTGCGGTGTTGTTTGAAAATAACCTGGCGCTCTTCTGCACTGGCGTGCTCGGCCAAGGCGTCAAACGCCATCACCCGGTAGGTCAGCCAGCCCCAAATCAAGGGCGGCAGCACCAACACCAATGGGGGCACCAGCCAAAGCGGAATGGAAACGATCAAAGCCACCACGGCCAGCAAGGTGGAGCCAAATGACCAAATCAAACTGCGCACCAACGAGCCGCCATGTTTGCGCTCCAACTGCGGAAAACGCCGCTCAGCCACCAAACTGGTCAAGGCAGGTGTCATCAGCACGGCCACCAGCAACAGGGAGAGCACCACAATGACTGGCGTCACGGCAAAGATCACCACCATCGGCGCCAACACCATCTTGATGCTGCCAGCCCCCACGCTTTGGAGCCAGTCCCAAACCGTGTTGACCATGGACGACGCCTCCAGCGTCGCGCGAACCCAGTCCAGCGCCGGCTCCCAGTAGTAGTAGCCCAGGCCCAGCGCCAGCGCCACCATCACCACCAGCGGAAGAAAAGACAAAGCAATCACGCGCGGACGCAGGCAGTAGCCCACGGCGCGCCAGAAGGAATCAAAAAACAGGGTCATGAAGAAAGTCTCGCTCTCGCTGTGGGTCTGCTGTGGCCGTTAATTCTGAATACTGGCCAGATCCGCTTGGCTCAACCAACGCCATTGGCCCGGCGCCAAATCGTCCGGCAAGCGAAGCCCGCCAATTTGCGAACGATGCAAAGCCTCAACCCGGTTGCTCACCGCCGCCACCATGCGTTTGACCTGGTGGTACTTGCCTTCGGTCAGCGTCAGACGCAGATGGTGGCTGGACACCGCTTCGCAAGCGGCAGCCAACACCGGTTTGGGGTCGTCGTCCAGCACCACGCCTGACAACAGCTTGTTTACTTGCACCTCGTCCAGCGGGTGCTTCACCGTGACTTCGTACACCTTGGGCACGTGGTGGCGCGGCGAACTCATGCGGTGGATGAACTTGCCATCGTCCGTGAGCAGCAGCAGCCCTGTCGTGTCTTGGTCCAACCGCCCAACCGCTTGCACACCCTGCACTGACCCCTTTTGCGGACGCAGCCGCAGCGGTGACGGCAGCAGCGTGTAAATGCTGGGGTAGGTGGACGGTTTTTGCGAGCACTCGGTCGCCGTGGGCTTATTGAGCAGGATGTAGGCTTTTTCCTGAAAAGGCCAATCCACGCCCTGAACCTTGAAGCGCAAGCCTTTTGCTACAAAATCAGTAGCTGACTGCGCACAGAGGACGGGCGCCAGAGCCTCATTTGACTCATAAACATAAACTAAACCTTGTTGAATCAAGCCGGCGCACACGCGGCGCGTACCAAAGCCTTGGGAAAAAAGAATGTCTTGTATCTGCATGCCCCGAGTATCGCAAAGCCGCCCCCGTCATTCGACCCCGTGCCGCATCAAAAGGTTAAGCTCACCCGACACACCGACCCGATCTCATGAAAACCTTACACCCAACCCCCAGCAAGGAAGAAATCGCCCTGCTGCCAGAGTTCCCCCGCCTGCCCATCAGCCGCATCACCCTGGTCAGCACCGAATCGCAAGCTTTTGAAGCCCGTGAGGCCTTGCTGCAAACACGGCACTGGGGTTTTGACACCGAATCAAAACCGACGTTCGTCAAAGACCAAGCGTCCGACGGGCCGCACATTCTCCAACTTTCGACCTTGGACAAGGCTTGGGTGTTTCAGCTTCACGACTTGGCTTGCCGAAGTGTGGCGGCACAACTGCTCGCCCTGCCCGGCTACACCAAAGCCGGTTTTGGCCTGGGCGACGACCGCCGGCGCATCATTCACAAACTGGGCGTTGACCCGGCTGATGTACTGGAACTCAACACCGTTTTTCAGGCCCGTGGCTATCGAAAAGACATGGGCATCAAAGGCGGTATCGC
>JBBKVN010000207.1:0-5342 GCA_037968455.1 Rhodoferax sp. | reverse complement strand
CCATCCACCTCCATCGTGGTGCTCTCATCGACCAGGTCAAACAAGGTGGGGAATGACCCACACAAACTCACACAACGCCGGCAACCGTGGCAAATGTCGAAGATGCGCTCCATTTCATGCAGGGTGGCCTCTTCGTTGTAATAGTCGGGGCCCTTCCAGTCGATGGGGTGGCGGGTCGGAGCGGACAAGTTGCCTTCGGTTGCCATGGCGGACCTCCTCTAGAGTGATGTTTCTGTTTTTGGAATCCTCTGCATTGGGCGCTGCACGCAACGCCCAACACGGATGAGCCGGATCAAGCCCGACGCCTCTGGGCGCCGCCTCAATCCACCAGTTCGGTCAACGCTTTGGCGTAACGGTTGGCGTGGGAGCGCTCGGCCTTGGCCAGCGTCTCAAACCAGTCCGCGACTTCGTCATGGCCTTCGTCACGGGCCGTTTTGGCCATGCCAGGGTACATGTCGGTGTACTCGTGGGTTTCACCTGCCACAGCCGAGGCCAGGTTGTCGCGGGTGGCTCCAAAGGGCAAGCCGGTGGCCGGGTCGCCGCACTGCTCCAACCACTCCAGGTGCCCGTGCGCGTGGCCGGTCTCCCCTTCTGCGGTGGAGCGGAACAGGGCCGCCACATCGGGCTGGCCTTCAACGTCGGCCTTGTTCGCGAAATATAAATAACGACGGTTGGCCTGGGACTCGCCTGCGAAGGCGGCTTTCAGGTTGTCTTCGGTTTTCGAACCTTTAAGAGCTGGCATAAAAATCTCCTGTTGATGGAATAAATTCGCCTGCTTGGGCAAGTTCAGTCGCCCAAGACTCCAACAGACTAGCCTTTAATGGCGCGCTCGTCCAGTTGGCTCTCTCAATACGGCCCATAAAACGCAGCTATCAAAGACCGGCCGACATTCAGACGGCCTGCCAGTGCAGCAGGTGTCGAATAAAATGCCTGATTCTCAGCCTTCGATTAACTACGGCGCTTGCTCTGCACAGCCGCCGTTCTCGCCTTCTCTTGCCCCAACGCCTTTGAAGTGACGAGCCAGCCAAAGACACCATGAACGACGAACTGCAACAACCTGGCCTGAACAGCCTGTCCAAATCCTTTGAGCCTGCCGCCATCGAGGCCCAGTGGGGGCCGGAGTGGGAACGCCGGGAATATGGCCAGGCGGGTTACCGCGGCACCAAGGCCGCCAAGCCGGGCGCCGAGGCGTTTGCCATCCAGTTGCCACCGCCCAACGTCACGGGCACGCTGCACATGGGGCATGCGTTCAACCAGACCATCATGGACTCGCTGACCCGCTACCACCGCATGCGCGGCGCCAACACCGCCTGGATTCCGGGCACCGACCATGCCGGCATTGCCACCCAAATCGTGGTGGAGCGCCAGTTGCAGGCGCAAAAAATCAGCCGCCATGACCTGGGCCGCAAAAACTTTGTCTCCAAGGTATGGGAGTGGAAAGAAAAGTCCGGCGACACCATCACCACCCAAATGCGCCGCATGGGCGACAGCGTGGACTGGAGCCGCGAGTACTTCACCATGGACGACAAGTTGTCCAAAACGGTGACCGAGACCTTTGTACAACTGTTTGAGCAAGGCCTGATTTACCGCGGCAAGCGCTTGGTGAACTGGGACCCCGTACTGCAAAGCGCGGTCAGCGACCTGGAAGTGGAAAGCGAAGAAGAAGACGGCTCGATGTGGCACATCTCGTACCCGTTCACCGACGGCGCTCAAACCGTTGCCGGCGAATCCGTGCTGGGCCTGACGGTGGCTACCACCCGCCCTGAGACCATGCTGGGCGACGTAGCGGTGATGGTTCACCCAGAAGACGAGCGCTACCAGCACCTGATTGGCAAGCACGTCAATCTGCCGCTGTGCAACCGCACCATCCCCATCATTGCCGACGACTACGTGGACAAAGCCTTTGGCACCGGCGTGGTCAAGGTCACCCCCGCCCACGACCAGAACGACTATGCCGTCGGTCAGCGCCACAAGCTGGCCATGATTTGCGTGCTGACGCTGGATGCCAAGATCAACGACCAGGCCCCTGAGGTTTACCAAGGGCTGGACCGCTTTGTGGCCCGCAAGAAGATCGTGGCTGACCTGGAAACCCTGGGTTTGCTGGTTGAGGTTAAAAAACACAAACTCATGGTGCCGCGCTGCGCCCGCACCGGCCAGGTCATTGAGCCCATGCTGACGGACCAGTGGTTTGTCGCCATGAGCAAGGTCAGTGACAAAGACCCCACTGGCAAATCCATTGCCCAAAAAGCCGTGGACGCCGTGGAGTCTGGCGCGGTCAAGTTCGTTCCCGAGAACTGGGTCAACACCTACAACCAGTGGATGAACAACATCCAGGACTGGTGCATTTCCCGCCAGCTGTGGTGGGGCCATCAAATTCCAGCGTGGTACGACGAAGACGGCAAGGTCTATGTCGCCCGCAACGAGGCCGAAGCGCAAGCCCAGGCCCCCGGCAAAACGCTGACGCGCGACGAAGACGTGCTGGACACCTGGTATTCGTCCGCGCTGGTGCCCTTCAGCACCATGGGCTGGCCTGAAAAGACCGAGGACTTTGACCTCTACCTGCCCTCCTCCGTGCTGGTCACCGGCTACGACATCATCTTCTTCTGGGTCGCCCGGATGATCATGATGACCACCCATTTCACCGGTCAGGTGCCGTTCAAGCACGTCTACATCCACGGTCTGGTGCGCGATGCGCAGGGCAAGAAGATGAGCAAGTCTGAAGGCAATGTGCTTGACCCGGTGGACTTGATCGACGGCATTGCCCTGCCCGAATTGCTGGCCAAGCGCTCTGAAGGCCTTCGTAAGCCAGAAACCGCACCACAAGTCCGCAAGAACACCGAAAAAGAATTCCCCGTCGGCATTCCCGCCTTTGGCGCCGATGCGCTGCGATTCACCTTCGCCTCGCTGGCCTCATTGGGACGCAGCATCAATTTCGACTCCAAGCGCTGCGAGGGTTATCGCAACTTCTGCAACAAGCTCTGGAACGCCAGCCGCTTTGTGCTCATGAACTGCGAAGGCCAGGACTGCGGCCTCAAAGCGCACACTGCCGAAGAGTGCGCCGTGGGCGGTGACACGCCCAGCTATCTGGAATTCAGCCAGGCGGACCGTTGGATCGTGTCTTTGCTGCAAAAGACAGAGGCTGACGTTGCAAAAGGGTTTGAAGATTACCGTCTGGACAACGTGGCCAACACGATCTACGACTTTGTGTGGAACGAGTTCTGCGACTGGTACCTGGAAATTGCCAAAGTGCAAATCCAGACCGGCAACGACGCCCAAAAGCGCGCCACCCGCCGCACCCTGATTCGCACGCTGGAAACCATTTTGCGAATGGCTCACCCCTTGATTCCCTTCATCACGGAAGAGTTGTGGCAAATCGTGGCACCAGTGGCCGGCCGTGCTGGCGAGTCCGTGGCCATTGCGGACTACCCTGTCAGCCAGCCTGAGCGCATTGACGAGGACGCGATCGCCCATGTGGCCAAGCTCAAGCATCTGGTGGATGTTTGCCGCACCTTGCGCGGTGAGATGAATGTATCGCCTTCTACCCGTTTGCCTTTGTTCGTGGTCGCCGGGCAGCCGGACGAGGCCGCTTTCCTGAAAGAGACCGCCCCGATTCTGCAAGCGCTGGCCAAGTTGAACGAAGTGCGCGTGTTCGACGACGAAGCCGCCTGGGCAGCTGCCGCCGAGTCCGCCCCCGTGGCCGTGGTGGGCACCGCACGGGTCTGCCTCTACATGGAAGTGGATGTGGGCGCCGAGAAGCTGCGTTTGGGCAAAGAACTGGCGCGTCTGGAAGGCGAAGTCGTCAAAACCGAAGGCAAGCTGAGCAACGAAGCCTTTGTGGCCCGCGCCCCTGCCGCCGTGATTGACCTGGAGCGCAAGCGCATGGCCGACTTTGCCGCCACCATCACCAAGGTCAAAGAGCAATTGGCTCGGCTTGGATAAACCACAGCGCGTCTGAACGGTGCGTTGACCCGTAAAAAAACCGACTCAAAGTCGGTTTTTTTACGGCAGGGTGGGTTGGGCTTAGCGCCGGCGCATCACGTGAATGAATTCGTCGTCCATGGTTTCCTGCGCCAGCAACTCATTGCCGGTTTGTTTGGCAAACGCCTGAAAGTCACGCACCGAACCGGCATCACTGGAGACAACCCGCAGCGTCTGGCCGCTTTGCATCTCTGCCAGTGCCTTCTTCGCTTTCAGAATAGGCAGCGGACAGTTCAGGCCCCGGGTATCCACTTCTTTGTCGATTTGCATCTGTAGTCCTTGTTGTATGGGCGCAATTCTAGTGAGTTGGGCGGCTCAGACCGCCTAAGCCGAAAAGGGTCAAGCCGGAAACACCCCGGTCGACAAGTAACGGTCACCCCGGTCGCAGACGATGAACACAATGGTGGCATTGCGCTCGCGGGCAGCAATTTCTTGCGCCACCGCACAGGCGCCAGCGGCTGAAATACCCGCAAAAATACCCTCTTCCCGGGCCAAACGCCGACACATCTCTTCGGCCGTTTCTTGGCTAACGTACAGCAACTCGTCTACGGTCTCGGGGTTGTAAATCTTGGGCAGGTACTCCTGTGGCCACTTGCGAATGCCCGGAATACGCGAGCCCTCATGCGGTTGCACACCCACGATCTTGATGGCCGGGTTCATTTCCTTCAAATACCGGGACACCCCAGTGATGGTGCCTGTGGTGCCCATGGCGCTCACAAAATGGGTGATCTTTCCCTTGGTGGCTTTCCAGATTTCGGGGCCAGTTGTTTCGTAGTGAATGCGCGGGTTGTCGGCGTTGGAAAACTGATCGAGCACGCGGCCCTTGCCGTCGCGCTGCATCTGCTCTGCCAGATCACGCGAATACTCGATACCCCCGCTTTTGGGTGTCAGAATCAACTCCGCCCCAAAGGCCTTCATAGTCTGAGCCCGCTCAATGGACAAATCCTCCGGCATGATCAAAATCATGCGGTAGCCCTTGATGGCAGCCGCCATGGCCAGGGCAATCCCAGTGTTGCCGGAGGTGGCCTCAATCAGGGTGTCGCCGGGTTGAATTTCGCCTCGCTCTTCCGCTCGCTTGATCATGGACAGCGCCGGGCGGTCTTTGACCGAGCCGGCAGGGTTGTTGCCCTCCAACTTGCCCAAAATGACGTTTCCTCGGGCCTTGTTGTCGTCTGCACCGATGCGTTGCAACCTAACGAGCGGTGTTTTTCCGATGGAATCTTCAATAGTGGGGTATTTCATAGCCCATACTGTGCCATAATTTCGGTCTGCCCTAATAATTGCCCGGGTGGTGAAATTGGTAGACTCAGGGGACTCAAAATCCCCCGCCGCAAGGCGTGCCGGTTCGAGTCCGGCCCCGGGCA
>JBBKVN010000206.1:0-4046 GCA_037968455.1 Rhodoferax sp. | reverse complement strand
CGGCGCGCCAAAGCGTCGTATGAAGTACCCAACAACCCGATATGGCTGGACGCCACGATGGTGCTGGTGCCTGCGGTGATCGTGCTGGCCTTTGTGGCCGCCATGAACAGCTATCAAATTGGCAGCAAAGAGGCGCCCCAGGGCATTCCGATTCCGGTCCTGATTTGGGCCACGGTGGCGGTGACGCTGTCCTTCATCGTGCACCGCACCCGCTTTGGCCGCTATGTGTTTGCCATGGGTGGCAACCCTGAAGCAGCCGCGCTGGTGGGCATACCCGTGCGCCGCGTCACGCTGATGTTGTTCGCACTGATTGGCGTGCTCATCACGGTGGCCGCCATGGTCTCCATTGCGCGCTTGAACGCCGGCACCAACTCGCTGGGCACCAGCATGGAGCTGTATGTGATTGCCGCCGCCGTCATTGGGGGCGCCGCCCTCTCGGGTGGCAGTGGCTCGATTTTGGGCTCGGTGCTGGGGGCGCTCATCATGCAGTCGATTGACAGCGGCATGCTGCTGCTGGATGTGTCGATTGGCATGCGCTACGTGATCATTGGTCAGGTGTTGATTGCGGCCGTGGTGTTTGATGTGATGTACCGCAAAGCAACTGGAGAGACCGTATGAGCCCCGTGAACCCCGCAGTTGCCGTCCCCTTGGTGGACCTGCGCCACATTGGCAAGGCCTTTGGCGGCGTGCAAGCCGTTGACGACGTCAGCCTGACCCTCTACCCCGGCGAAGTGGTGGCCTTGCTGGGCCACAACGGCGCCGGCAAATCAACCCTGATGAAGATGCTGGCCGGGGCCTATCCGATCGACACCGGCGAGGTGGTCATCAACGGCGAGCGCGCCCACATTCGCTCACCAGTGGATGCACAGCGCTGCGGCATTGAGTCCATTTACCAAACACTGGCGCTGGCGGACAACCTGGACGCGGTGGCCAACCTGTTCTT
This sequence comes from Rhodoferax sp., assembly GCA_037968455.1. Classification (GTDB taxonomy): domain Bacteria; phylum Pseudomonadota; class Gammaproteobacteria; order Burkholderiales; family Burkholderiaceae_C; genus Rhodoferax. Next base: position 3,103 of record JBBKVN010000206.1, on the reverse strand, counting down.
GGGCCGTGAGTTGCTCACCCGCTGGAACACGCTGGACGACCACCGCATGGACGCCGACGCCCGCAAGGTGTTTCACCGGTTGAACAAAAACTTCAAAAACGTGCGCACCCCGGTGCGCCGCCTATCCGGCGGTCAGCGCCAGGTGGTGGCCATCTCGCGGGCGATTTACTTCAATGCCCGCATCCTGATCATGGACGAGCCCACTGCCGCGCTCGGCCCGGAGGAAACCGCGATGGTGGGGGCGCTGGTGCGTCAGCTCAAGGCCGACGGCGTGGGCATTTTCCTGATCACCCACGACATGCCTGACGTCTTTGCCCTGAGCGACCGCTTGGCGGTGATGAAAAACGGTCGTCTGGTGGGCACTTACCGCACGCCTGATGTCACAGAGGACGAAGTTCTTGGCATGATCATCGCTGGCAAACAACCTGACGGCAAACCCCAGGCGCTCACCCGCTGAGCACTGACGCTTCAACACCATGAAAACCACTGGCGACCAACAACTAGTCAAACGCATCAACCGCAGCGTATTGCTGCGCCTGCTGCGTGCCCAAAGTGGCCTGTCGCGGGCCCAGCTTGCACAGGCCAGCGGACTCACCAAATCGACCGTGAGCCTGCTGGTGCGGGAATTGATCGACGAAGGCTGGCTGTCGGAAACCAGTGTCACCCCGGCCAGTGGCCAGGGGCGGCCCTCGACCCCACTGCACATGGACGGGGCCACCCGGGGCCTGATTGGTGTGGAGGTGGCGGTAGAAGCACTGCGCGTGGTGGGCATTTCAATCACGGGTGAGGTGTTCTGGTCCTTGGAAGAGCCCTTGGCAGACACCGCGCCAGAAGCCGTTTGCCAGCAAGCCGCACAACTGGTGGCCCAAGCCGGCGCCCAGCTGAAGCAGCGCCAGGTGCGCTTGACCGGCATTGGCATTGGCCTGCCAGGCGCCTTTGACGATGCCACCGGCGTGCTGCGCTTTGCGCCCAACCTGGGCTGGCGCAATGTGGACTTTGTACCGCTGATCACCCAGGCCCTCAGCCTGGCCGGCGTGCCCGAGGTGCCGGTGCATGTGCAAAACGAAGCCGACACCGCCGCCCTGAGCGAATACGAGTTCTCGCCCGGCGACGCCCAGGACTCGCTGATCTTTGTGAGTTGCGGTGCCGGTGTGGGCGCCGGTATCGTGTTGAACGACCGCCTGTTCACAGGGGCCCAAGGGATGGCGGGTGAGATCGGGCACAGCATTTTGCAAGTGGACGGTCAGCGTTGCTCTTGCGGGCGACAAGGCTGTGCGGAAACCTTTTTTGGCGCACGCGCCCTGGCCCAATTGCCGGACCCCGCACAAGGCGGGCGTTATCTGGGCGTGGTGCTGCAAAACTTGTGGACCACTTTCAACCCCAGCGTGTTGGTGGTCGGTGGGCCCTCTTGTGAGCGTTACCCGGCCATCGTGCAAGTGGCCCAGGCCAGCTTGCAGGCCTACGCCGACAGCGCAGGCATGGTCGCCCCCACTTTGCGACCGGCCCGATTTGGGCTGCTTGCCTCCGCTGTGGGCGCGGCCGCCCTGGTGCTGCACCACGAACTGCGCCCCATGCACACGCGCACTCCCTTGTCGGTGGCGTCCACGCCAGACGACATCGAAAACTCTTGAACTCAAACCCTAGGAACTCTCATGTATTTAGGCATTGATATCGGCACCTCGGAAGTTAAAGCGCTTCTGCTCGCCCCCGACCACCAGGTGATTGGCTCGGCCGGTTCACCGCTTCAGGTGTCCCGCCCCCAGCCCGGCCACAGCGAGCAAGCCCCGGCTGACTGGTGGCAAGCCACCCAATTGGCGCTCGCCCAACTGCGCCAGAGCTTTCCGGCCGAATTCGCGGCGGTACAGGGCATTGGCCTGTCAGGCCAAATGCACGGCGCAGTACTGCTTGACGCCCAGGACCAGGTGCTGCGCCCCGCCATTTTGTGGAACGACACCCGTAGCGCCACCGAGTGCACTGAAATGATGGCCGAGTGCCCGGAGCTGACCGCTTTGGCCGGCAGCCTGGCCATGCCCGGCTTCACCGCACCCAAGTTGCGTTGGGTCGCCCGCCATGAACCCGAGGTGTTCAAGCGCGCGGCCAAAGTGCTGCTGCCCAAAGACTATGTGCGCCTCATGCTCACCGGCGACTACGTGACTGATTTGTCGGATGCCAGCGGCACCCTCTGGCTGGATGTGCAACAACGCGCCTGGTCGGACAAGTTACTCGCACTGACCGGTCTCACCACCGCCCACATGCCGCGCTTGGTAGAAGGCAGTGAAGCCGGTGGTCAACTCAAAGCCGACGTGGCCCGATCCTTGGGCCTGGCCCCAGGCATCGTGGTGGCCGGTGGCGCCGGTGACAACGCCGCCAGCGCCGTGGGCATGGGCGCGGTGGACGCAGGCCAGGGCTTTTTGTCCCTGGGCACCAGTGGCGTGCTGTTTGTGGTGACCCCCAGTTACCAGCCCAATGCCGCCAGCGCCACCCATGCCTTTTGCCATGCGCTGCCCAAGCGTTGGCACCAGATGAGTGTGATGTTGTCCGCCGCCAGTTCGCTGCAGTGGGTCACCGGCCTGCTGGGCCAGCCTTCTGAAGGGGCCTTGGCCGCCCAAGCCGAGGCGCTGACGCTGGCGCAGCGCGCGGCAGCCCCTGTATTTCTTCCCTACCTCGGCGGCGAGCGCACCCCGCACAACGACGCGCAAGTACGCGGCAGCTTTCATGGCCTGAGCTTTGACACCGATGCGGCGCGCCTGGGCTATTCGGTCATCGAAGGGGTGACGTTTGGGCTGAAAGATGGCCTGGCTGCCCTCAACGCTGCCGGCAGCACCGTGCAACGCCTCTCGCTGGTGGGTGGCGGCAGCCGCAGTGCGCTGTGGGCACAACAACTGGCTTCGGCATTGAATGTGGAGGTGGTGACCCATGGCAGCTCTGCCGTGGGCGGCGCTCTGGGTGCAGCGCGTCTGGCCTGGCTGGCCACCGGCGCTCCGCTCAACACCGTGTGCCTAAGCCCGGAAGTCGAATCGACCTACCGGCCCGACGCGCTGGAGCAAGACATGCTGGCCAGCCGCTACGCCCGTTTTCGCGCGCTTTACGCCAGCCCCACTGC
>JBBKVN010000205.1:0-3719 GCA_037968455.1 Rhodoferax sp. | reverse complement strand
CCAGTGCCAACACCAGCACGGTTTGGATGGAGATTTTCAGGGGATTCATTGCGCGTCCTCTACTTTGGCCACGAACTGGGTGCCACGCACGCCAATGATGCCGGTCGGTGTTTTGACCGTGACGGCGGTGGGTTTGAGTTTGGCAATTACGCCGGAGACATAGTTCAGGCTACCTCGCGTCAGCCGGGTCGTGAGCTTCAAGTCACCCTCCGCCGGGGCGTACAGATACTCGTCCACCGTCATCTCGGTGTCCGGCCCAAAAGACATCAGCGTGTTGTCCTTGAAAGTGACCCCCATCGTGGACGCTGGCGCTGTTTTCAGCAGACTACCCAGCAACACCGCCGTACCCGGCTTCGCCTTGACCGACTGCCCCGCCGTGACCACAAAAGCCTCGCCAGTGACGGTTTTGACATAGCCCACCGGCTCGGGCGTGGTTTGGGCCAAAGCCCACAGCGGCGCACCGGCCAGGATCAAGCCTGAGAAGGCGCGCCAAAGGGAAGGAGTGTGTTGCATGAGGTTCCTTGTGAGTTACCGTCTATTTTCGTTCGATTGCACCTGCCGTGGACGGCGGGGTGGGTTGGTTATTTTTGCTATTTATGTGATAGCTATCTTCGCATGCTGGTAGAGCGATAGATGCTGACTTGTCTCGCGGATTCAAGTACGAAGTGCGCGTATTCATAGTGTAAGTGGTGCGACTTCTAGCCCATAAAACACCTCATGCGGCGTGCGGTAGTTCAGGCACTTTCGGGGCCGATGGTTGAGCGCATACACCGCATCATCGACCTCGATTTGAGTCACCCCGGCCAGACTCATTTTCTTGGGGAAATACTGTCGCAGCAGTCCGTTGTGGTTTTCATTGAGCCCGCGCTCCCAAGAGCAGTACGGATGGGCAAAGTACACCTTGGCATTCAGGCATTTCGCCATGAACTCGTGATCTGCAAACTCTTTGCCGTTGTCAAATGTGATCGTCTTGCAGCGTGTCTTGTGGGGGCGCAGCAGATCAATGACGGTTTGGCCCACCTCTGCGCTGGTGCGCCTGGGCACGGCCGCTCGTTGGGTTGAACGCGTCACGCTTTGCGCCAAACGGGCGCAGCGACAGGTGATTCATCAGTGTATTAGCGGGTAGGACACCCTCAACAAGCTCTCCTACTATTGGAGCGAGCTTGACACCCGACAAGGCAGTGAATTTGCAGTTCTGATCGACATCATTTACCAACAGTGTCAGGCGTGAGTGTGACGAAGAGCAGATACATGAAGGGTTTGAAACGCCATCACTGAGTGTGGTTTGCGAACCTGATGTTCGAACTATAAAGCTCAACACCAGTTGATCGCCCGAGCCGTAGGTTGCGAGCGCAAACAGACCTGAAGCCAATCAAGGCTACACAACGCTTGTGGCAGGGAGCCGTCGATCGACCGGTGTCATCCGCATGTCACCCTGGGCTATCGGCCGGCCGCACACATTGAGAAAATGCATTACATCTGGTTCGCGTCTATTTCCGAGATCTGGACGTTCATGTTGGTCCAGCGGGGCGCGGCGGAGGCGATCGATACCTATTCCGGTCAAGATCTTTATCGGCGACTCGCTCAGCTGCGGCTCATGACGCAGACCGCCGCTCAAGACGCTGGAGGCGAGAACACTCGGATTCGAATGGCCGGGTGTCACCAGCCATGCTGTACGAAGCCCCTACCAGATAAGTCCGACACGCAGCAAATCGGGTCAGCGCATCCTGCGACGTCCCGCAAGTCCAATTCCGGCCAATGCAAGACCTACGAGAAAAAGGCTGGAGGGCTCTGGCACTGAATTCGGTTCGTCCTGCTCGAACGGCTGAGTGGCCATGTCATAGGGCGCGTACGACAGTGAATGGACCAGACTGGCCGCACCCGTAGCCTTGTTAACCGTGAAAATGCCACCACCACCACCAACGACTGGTCCCGCCGCGAATAGAGCACCGTCAAGCGAGAAGCCGAGGCCCCAAATATCGCCACTAATCCCGAAAGAACCGATAAGAGACTGCGCCCCCGTGCTCTTGTCGATCAAGGCCAATGCAACGCCGCTGGCGGTTAAAACCGCCCCAAACATCGCGTTCAGATTGGTCGGGTCAACGGCAATATCCCCCGCATATCCATACGTACCGTTTCCTAGGAGTGTGGATAGGCCGGTGGTGGGGTCGACTCTAGAAAGACCGGTTCCCGATCCTGCATAAAGAAAGCCATCTCTCCCCTCGCCCAATGCGTTGCCTGGGACAGACCCACCCACCAAGGTTGTCACGTTGGTGCCGAGGTTGTAAGTAGAAAGGCTCCCACCTCCGCCTTGCAAGTAAAGCGTGTTTCCTGCTGGACCGGAGGATATGCTGAAGGCGCCTGTCGAAGGTGCAACAAGTGTTTCGGCGTAACTATTACCTGCGTCGTACGAGTACAGCGTCCCGGCGGCGGTGTTGACGAAGATTAGGGTGGTAAGGGCCGCGTTTGCCGTCGAAACCCCAGATATGGCAGCGACGCCAATCGATATGATTGTTAATAGGCGTTTGTACTTTAGATTGCGCATCACGATCCCCTGTTAGTTGTAGGCAGGAGACGCCGCAAATACCATGCCACAGACACTAAATTGAGCAAATTCAAAGCACTGGCAAGTTGCGCGAAGCACTATTGGTTCAGTGTGTAAATATTTTCGACATTTCGCCTAGGGCGGCGCAGGTTTACGTGGGCTGTGTATAGCGTCCAATTGTCGACCTCAATTCAACTTCAACCCCGCACTTTGTGTCCCCGAATTGCGCCGCCGGCGCACTAAAGGCAAGTCGCTCTTCCCATCCATCGGTGATGCGCTTCAGGTAGTGCTGCGCAAGATCATCCGCCGCATGATGGCGCTACTACCGGCGTCAATGCTGGCTTCTGTGTTGCTACGGTTTGGAATATTAGTTGCTATGTATTTAGGAGCTACTTTCGCTTGCTGGTAAAGCGACAAATGGCAATTTGGCATATATTTTTTGCCAAACAATTGCTTGTGTTCAACGTGTGTGGTCTGGCTGAGCTGACCGGAGCCCGGTTATGCTTATTCTCATTAAATAAAAAATTCAGGGAGAAGTGACTCATGGTTGAACCATTGGCTCACTCGCACGGACACTTGCTGCTCGATCATCTGCAGGCGGTGGCCGGGCTCGCGGGCGATTTTTCCGGCGCGTTTGACGCAGCATGCCAATTTGGCATTGAAAAAATCAATCTGTAGTCTTCTCAGAGCAGCTTTAACCCCGGGGGCAGGGCGTCGCCCAGGATGCGGCGTTCGGTGGCTTCGTCTAGCTCCACGTGTTCGCGCACCATCGTTACCCACACCTCGGGCGCCGACACGGCTTGCAAGCGTTGGATGATTGGGTCGCGCAGTTCCAGCGGTAGATCGCGCGTGCGGTCGTCGGTGACTCGGGCCAACTGGGTGGCGGCGAAGGCGGCGGGTTCCAGGGCTTTCCAGTCCAGGGCCAGCAGGGATTCGACCCAGCCTGCGACGGTGTCCACCGGCACCACGTCGTGCAGGTGGCCGTGAAAGGGTTGGCGTGCGCCAATGCGGCCGAGTGCCCACAGGGTTCGGGCGTCCATAGTTAATTCCTGCGCGCTGGGGGCGGCTTTGCCCGGCGGGCCGCTGTGCAAGCGCCCGAGCAGCCAGGCCCCAATTTCTGTTTTGTACGCCACGGGAATGCGCTCCAGCGACGCTCCCAGGCGCAGCATGTCTT
>JBBKVN010000204.1:0-5774 GCA_037968455.1 Rhodoferax sp. | reverse complement strand
TCCATGGTCGCTGACGATGTTCAAGTCAAATTCAAACTCGCCCTCAACGGCGTCGGCAAGCTCTAAGCCGCGCTTTCACCCTCAGCATTTCCCTTCACTTTTTTAACCCTTCACATTGGAGTTTTCTATGCGTTTATCCGCCCTTTCCTTTGCAGCCGCTGCCCTGTTGGCCGGCACTGCCCAAGTTCATGCCGCTGACTACGCCATCGACCCGACACACACCTTCGCGTCATTTGAGATTGGCCACTTTGGCACCTCCACCAACCGTGGCCGTTTTGACAAAAAAGAAGGCACAGTCCAGTTTGACCGTGCCGCCAAAACCGGCAAGGTTGAGGTCGTGATTGACATCACCTCCATCAACACCGGCACCGCCGCGTTCAACAAACACCTGCAAAGCGCCGACCTGTTCGACGCCGCCAAGCACCCGACGGCCAAGTTCGTGTCTGACAAGTTCAGCTTCAACGGCGACAAAGTATCTGAAGTCACTGGCACCCTGACTTTGTTGGGCAAGACCCAACCCGTGACGCTGAAGTCCACCGGTTTCAACTGTTACGACAGCCCCATGCTCAAGCGCGAAGTCTGCGGCGGCGACTTTGAGACCACCATCGATCGCACCGCATTCGGCATGAACTACGGCGTGGATTGGGGCTTCCCCAAAAACGTGCGAATCGTGGTCCAGGTCGAAGCCGTCAAGCAGTAACCCTGCGGCTGCACCACGGTGATTCGGCCCATGAGTGCTGAGCCACCCCCGCTGGGCACTGCGAGCGCCAGATTGATCACAGCAACGCTGTGATTTCCCCTGCATCCCAACCCCCTGCGCAGACCCTTTGACGGGTCGCTGCGCCAGGGCGGCACCGGCTTATCCCCCAAATGGGGGGTAGACGGACTGGATTCCAACGGTTATTTTTGCGGCTGACGCCGGTCAAGGTGATGTGCTGCGACCGGCGTCAATGCGTTGTGCGCTCCGTCGGCTCGGAGCGAATCTGTCACACAACGTTGGTTTAATGTGCTGCAGGGGGAAACAATGAATAGTTTGAAAATATCGACACGCCTTGGCGTTCTGGTTGGCGTGTTGATCGTGTTGCTGATCGTCCAGGGGGCGCTGGGCCTGTTTGGCATCGACCGTGCCGACGACGCTCTCAAAAAGGTCTACCAGGACCGCACGGTTCCGATCGGACAGCTAGGGGAAATTCGGGCATTGCTGCTGGGCAACCGGATTGCCATTACCGCCGCACTGGCCACACCGAGCCCCGCCATTCTGGCCTCCAGCATCGCCACGGTAGAGGCCAATGTGGCCGCCATTACCCAAAACTGGGACGCCTTCATGACGTCTGCTTTGACGACCGAGGAACAGGCCCTGGCGGCGACGTTCGCCGCCGCCCGTGCCGCGTTTGTCAAAGAAGGCATCCTGCCCGCCCAAGCGGCCATGCGCACGGGCGACATGGACAAGGTTCAACACCTCATTGAGGAAAAAATCCGCGTGCTTTGGCCGCCCGTTCAGGCGAGTGTTGACAAGCTGGTGAAGTTCCAAATTGACGCCGCCAAAGACGAATATGTGAGCGCCAATGAGCGCTACTCGACGATTCGGGTCCTCTCGCTCGCCTCCATCGTCTTGGGCTTGCTGTTTGCGAGCGTATTCGGGTTCGTGCTGATCCGCTCCATTAACCGCCAATTGGGCGCGGAACCGGGTGATGCGGTGCGGGTGGCACAAGCCGTGGCGGCAGGCGATCTGAGTGGGCATGTCGCACTGGGTTCTGACGACAAAAACAGCCTGATGGCGCAACTCAACCTGATGCAGGACAGCCTGGTGAGCGTGGTGGCCAAAGTACGCAGCGGCGCAGAAGGCGTGGCCACCGCCAGTGCTGAAATTGCCCAGGGCAACCATGACCTGTCCTCCCGCACCGAACAACAAGCCAGCGCCTTGCAAGAAACCGCCGCCTCCATGGAGCAGCTGAGTGCGACCGTGCGGCAAAACGCAGACGGCGCCAAGCAGGCCAATCAATTGGCCGTGAGTGCGTCGGCCGTGGCGGTCAGAGGGGGCGACGTGGTGGGCCAGGTGGTGGCCACCATGAAAGACATCAACGACAGCTCCCGCAAAATCTCCGACATCATTCAGGTGATCGACGGCATCGCCTTTCAAACCAATATTTTGGCCCTGAACGCCGCAGTTGAAGCGGCTCGGGCTGGCGAGCAGGGGCGTGGGTTTGCCGTGGTCGCCAGCGAGGTGCGCAGCCTAGCGGGGCGCTCGGCAGACGCGGCCAAAGAAATCAAATCATTGATCAACGCCAGCGTGGCCCGCGTCGATCACGGCAGCGCGCTGGTCGACAAGGCCGGTGCCACCATGACGGAAGTCGTGAGCAGCATTCGCCGCGTGACCGACATCATGGCCGAGATCAGCGCGGCCAGCGCCGAGCAAAGCACCGGCGTGGCCCAAGTGGGCGAGGCCATCACGCAAATGGATCAGGCCACCCAGCAAAACGCGGCACTGGTTGAGGAAATGGCCGCTGCCGCCAGCAGCCTCAAGTCTCAGGCGCAAGAGCTGGTTGAGGTGGTGGCTGTGTTCAAAGTTGCGCCGCAAAGCGCCTCGTCGTCAGTCCTGCCCGTGCGGAACACTCTAAAGCCGGAGCGGCTTGTCCTGTCCGGCACCACACGCCGAGCCCTGAACTAGAGCCCACGTGCGGCCAACCCTCCAAATGCCTTACACCTTGATGGCGTCGGCGTTCACGTAGTCGTAGCCCAAGGCACGTGCGACCGCCTCGTAGGTGATTTTTCCTTGGGCCACGTTCAAGCCGTTCATTAGGTGCACGTTGTCTTTGATGGCTTGCAACCAACCCTTGTCGGCCAACGCAACCGCGTGGCCGATGGTGGCGTTGTTCAAGGCGAAGGTTGAGGTGCGGGCCACGGCACCCGGCATATTCGCCACGCAGTAATGCACCACGCCATCCACCATGAAGGTGGGGTCGGCATGCGTGGTGGCATGAGAGGTCTCAAAGCAACCACCCTGGTCAATGGCCACGTCCACCACTACGGCGCCTTTCTTCATGCGAGAAATCATGTCGCGTGTCACCAGCTTGGGGGCAGCGGCGCCGGGTATCAACACCCCGCCCACCACCAACTCGGCGTCCAGCACCGCTTCCTCCACGGTTTGCCCGGTGGAATACACCGTGGCAATGCGGTTGCCAAACACCAGGTCCAGTTGACGCAAGCGGTCCACGTTTTTGTCCAGCACGGTCACGCGGGCCCCCAGGCCGACGGCCATTTGCAGCGCGTGTGTGCCGACCACACCACCGCCCAAAATCACCACATGGCTCGCCGCCACGCCGGGCACACCGCCCAGCAACACGCCCATGCCGCCCTTGGATTTTTCGAGATGCGCTGCCCCGGCCTGCACTGACATGCGCCCGGCCACCTCGCTCATGGGCGCCAGCAAAGGCAGGCCGCCACCGGGGCCGGTGATGGTCTCGTAGGCAAAACAAATCGCCCCGGACTTGACCAGCGCCTTGGTTTGCTCGGGGTCGGGTGCAAGGTGAAGGTAGGTGTACAAAATCTGCCCTGGGCGCAACATGGCGCACTCTTGGGGCTGGGGCTCTTTCACCTTGACAATCATGTCCGCCTGGCTGAATACATGCGCCGCATCGGCCACCAGATTGGCCCCTGCCGCCTGGTAAAGCTCATCGCCCAGTCCAATGCCGGCGCCGGCGCCAGTTTCCACCAGCACCTGATGGCCGCGTGAGGTCAACTCCCGCACACTGGCAGGCGTGAGCCCCACGCGGTATTCATGGTTTTTGATTTCCTTGGGTAGTCCGATGCGCATGCTATGTCTCCTATTGGTATTTGAGAGTCCAGTGTGAAACAAGGGGCGGCGGCAGGGAACAACCATCAGACAATTCTTGGGGGCATTAATGGGGCTAATGCTGACGGTGCGCTTGAGCGACGCCGCGGGGAGAATCCTGCAAACAGCCCCCCGCAGTGATGCCGTTGGAGACGTGTACATCGGCTGGCAAGACTCGTTGGCGCAACTGGCCATCACGGTGGAGCCTCAGATTTCGGATTGAGTCGAGTCGCTCGACCTGCATTCAATTCAGGGCTACACCACGCAGGCCGGTGGCGCAAAAAGGGTTTCCCATTACTATTTATCCCCCGGGCTGGTGCGTCAGCAGACTGGTCTTTTCCCTGATCCGCATGCAAGATGGGCGCAGGCGCAGGCGTACACTGATTGACGCCCTCACTGTTTTTGACTCTCTCTCATGCCGCACAACACCCCCACACTTCCCGAGTTTGAGCACTTGTTTGACTCCGCTCCAATTTCCCTGTGGTTAGAGGATTACAGCGCGCTCAAGACCTTGTTTGACAGCTGGCGAGCGCAGGGCGTGGCGGATTTACACGCCCACCTCTACCAGGCACCGGAGCGCGCCCAGCAGTGCGCCCGTTGTTATCAGGTGCTGCGGGTGAACCGAAAAACTTTGCAGATCTTTGCGGCCGAGAGTCAGCAGGAGCTGATGGGGCGCTTGCAGGAGGTGTTCCGCGATGACATGTTTGAGCACATGGTCACAGAGCTGTGCTTTTTGTGGGACGGCACGCTGGAGTTTTCGAATCAATCCGTGAACTACGCGCTGGACGGCCGGCGAATGGATGTCAGGATCGACGTGCGCGTGTTGCCCGGCCACGAGGCCGACTGGGGGCGGGTGATGGTATCTGTCCAAGACGAAACGGAGCACGTCAGGGCGCGTCAATTGCTGGTCGACAGCGAACGCTATGCACGCAGCCTGTTTACGCTGTCACCGGTGTCTCTTTGGGTAGAAGATTTCAGTGGCGTTAAGCGGCTGATGGACGAGGCCCGCGCCGGCGGAATCCAGGATTTCCGAGTCTTTCTCAGCGTTCATCATGAGTTTGTGACTCGCTGCATCGGGCAAATCAGGGTGCTGGACGTGAATCAACACACACTGGAGATGTTTGGCGCCACCAGCAAAGACGAGTTGTTGGGGCAACTGGGTCAGCTTTTCAGGGACGAAATGGTGGCGTCCTTCGCCGAGCAACTGGTGGACTTGTGGCAAGGAAAATTGACGCAAACCCGCGAGGTGGTGAACTACTCCCTCAAAGGGGAGTTGATCAACATTCACATGCAGTTTGTGGTGATGCCAGGCCATGAAACCAACTGGGATCTGGTGCTTCTGTCATTGATTGACATCACCGCGCGGAAAAAGGCGGAGGCCTATTTGGAATACCTGGGTCAGCACGACTCCCTGACACGCCTGCGCAATCGCGCCTTCTACACGGAGGAACTGAACCGCATCACGCGCAAGGGGCCGTGGCCCTTAAGCATTCTGGCCATCGACCTGAACTGCCTGAAGTCAGTGAACGACAACGAGGGGCATGTGGCCGGCGATTCAATGCTGCGCCGCGCCGGGGAAGTGCTGGCCAGTGCCACTCAAGGGCAACCCTATTGTGCGGCGCGCATCGGGGGCGACGAATTTATTGTGTTGCTTCCTGGCAGCGATGAGCGCACGGCTGTGGGCATGCAGGAACGCATTGCGAGCATGGTGGAACTGAACAACCAGTTCTATCCGGGAAAAAATCTCAGCATGGCGATTGGCAAAGCGCTTTGCCTGTCCGCCGTTGACGTGGAAAGAGCACTGCACGAGGCCGACCAAGCCATGTTTGAAGCCAAACGCGCTTACTACCAACACAACAAGCTGGAGCGCCGAAAATAGCAGACCACTGGCGCCGTCTGTGGCTGCGGATTGACCGCGGTTCCAGCCCTTCCATTGCTACAC
>JBBKVN010000203.1:0-11824 GCA_037968455.1 Rhodoferax sp. | reverse complement strand
ACCATGGAAGAACCGGAGGTACCGCTGTCATTGGTGTCCACACTTTGACCACCGCTGGCGCCAAAGAAAGACTCCGGCTTTAAATGGCTTTCCATGAAGGAGCTGTCCACGTGTGCCTTATTCTTCCGCTGGCGCATGCGGTAAATCCCCAAGGCGGCCAGCAAGGCGATCAGGCCGGCTGCGCCTGCGGGCATCAGTGGGTTCTCGATTAAGTCGTCAACAAATCCAGGCTCAGCGGCCGCAGCGGGCAGAGCGGCAGGAATCGGTGCAGCCGGTTCAGCGGCCGGTGTGGCAACAGGTGCTGGCTCTGATGGAGGTGTGATTGGCACGGCCGCGGGAACTGCAAGTGCGACCGGTGCCGGTGCCGGCTCCGCGGCGGCAGCCGGCTGTGGAGAGGCCGCTGAGATATTGGCTGAGACGCCAAGTTTGCCCAAATCGTCGATGTTTTTCGTCAGTTCAGCGGCACGACTGGCAGCGTCGGCCGCGGCACGGTCTTTGGCCAGTTGTTCTTCAGCGAGTTTGGTTTGAACAGACCCTTTTGAAAGAGTCAATTTGTCTGGTGTCTGTGATTCAGCCTTTTTGTCGTCGACTTGGGCCTGCAACCGACCACTGGCTTGGCGATCTGCTGGCGCTTGCTGAACTGCCGGTGCATTAGACGCTAATTTTCTGCGGAAGTCATTGAAGTCGCGACTTTGCGCAACGATGATCTGGCTGGCTTCTGATTCGGAAGTTGCACTGGCTTGGGCTTCTGTTGGAACCTCTAAGACGGCACCGGCTTTCATTCGATTGACATTGTCACGAATGAACGCGTCAGGATTGGCGCGCAGCATGGCCACCAACATTTGATCAAGTGACACGTTGGCCGGCATGACAGTCGCTGCGATACCGCTAGCGGTATCGCCTGATTTGACCTTGATTTTTTGCCCACGCTCTACCGGCTTGGGGGCGACGAGGCGTTCTGTAGGTCGGGCCTCAGCTTTGACTGGGGCTCTTGTGATGGGTTGCGCTGCTGAGGTGCGGGCAGGCAATGGAGTGGCTGGCGGCACTTGAACCTGAGTTGGGGCTTGCACGGGGCTCGGCGCAGGCGGTGCGGCTTTCTTCAGCGGCGCCGGGTCAAACAGCATGGTGTAGTCACGAACGATGCGTCCTGAAGCCCATGTGGCCTCCAGAATCATGTCGACAAATGGTTCGTTGATCGCGCGGTCGCTGGTTAGTCGAATGAAGGCTCTGCCATTGGCACGAGTTTGAAGCGAGGTTTTCAAGCTTCCCATCGCGGGGTTGTATTCCAAGCCTGCAGCCTGAAAAGCGGAGGGTTGCGCGACGGCCGTCTTAAGGGACCCGGCTTCCTCAGCATTTATTTCGGGGATGTCGATTTCGGCTCGAAGAGGTTCACCAAGTGCAGACTGGACGGTGATGCGCCCCAATGACAATGCGGAAGCATTTGACCCAACCAAGCCCAAGAGGGCAGAGGCCGCCGCCGCCAGAACGGTCTTTTGCCAACGATGTGACTTAGCATTCAATTTGAGGACTCCGGTATTCTGGCGACAGTGAAAATGCGTGATGGAATGACGCCATGTCACAAGACTTTTTATTGAAAAGCACAATAACATCAATGTCTTACGAAGACAAGATGACTATGCTTCTAACAGTGATCGGTCTCGCTTCCCAATGCGAATCATGGGATTCTATGACGTTAAACAACAACGCCCCTCTTGCACCAAGTTGGCACGGGAGAGGCGTTTGTATCGGTGCGAAATATCTCGCACCCAATGCCGTTAGGCAGCCAGCAAAATACGCAGCATGCGGCGCAATGGTTCTGCAGCTCCCCAAAGCAGTTGGTCGCCGATCGTGAAGGCACCAACGTACTCCGGGCCCATGGCAAGTTTGCGGATGCGCCCCACGGGAATAGTCATGGTGCCGGTGACTGCCACAGGGGTAAGGTCTTGAATTGTCGCCTCCCGAGTGTTTGGTACCACTTTGACCCAGGGGTTGTCAGCGGCAATCATGGCTTCGATGTCCGCCGTTGGGACATCTTTTTTGAGCTTGAAAGTCAAGGCCTGACTGTGACAACGCATGGCGCCCACGCGCACGCAAAATCCGTCTACTGGAATCTCTGAAGTTCCAAACCCTTCGCCCAAACCAAGAATCTTGTTGGTTTCGGCCATGCCTTTCCACTCTTCCTTGGATTGACCGTTCCCCAGATCTTTGTCAATCCAGGGAATGAGGGAGCCGCCCAGCGGGACGCCGAAATTGGCAGTTTCAGTGGAGGACAACGCACGCTGCTTGGCGATGACTTTCCGATCGATCTCGAGAATCGCGCTTTTCGGGTCGTCCAGCAGCGCCTTAACTTCGGCATTTAACGTGCCGTATTGCGTGAGGAGTTCCCGCATGTGCTGGGCGCCACCGCCGGACGCGGCTTGGTAGGTTTGGGTGCTCATCCACTCCACCAAGCCGGCCTTGAACAGGGCTCCGACGCCCATCAGCATGCAACTAACTGTGCAATTTCCCCCGACCCAGTTGTTGCCACCCTTGTTGAGGGCGTTTTGGATGACGGGAAGGTTGACGGGGTCCAAGACGATGACTGCGTCGCCGTTCATCCGCAGCGTGGATGCGGCATCAATCCAATGGCCATTCCAACCGGCCGCGCGGAGTTTGGGGAAAACCTCACTGGTGTAATCGCCGCCTTGAGCGGTGATGATGATGTCGCAACGCTTTAGCTCGTTGATGTCAAACGCATCTTTGAGCGTAGTTTCATTTTTCGCCTGTGACGGTGCGGTGCCGCCCGCGTTGGAGGTCGAGAAAAACAGGGGTTCAATCAGGTCGAAGTCGCCTTCGGTCTGCATGCGGTCCATTAAGACCGAACCCACCATGCCACGCCAGCCAACCAGGCCGACCAAATTACCAGTTTTCATCATGTTGCCCTTTCAGATTGTCGAAATTGACGAATTTCATCTGCCCGGCTCGTCTGGCCGGGGGGCACGACGAACCGGGCTGTGTCAGCCTTTAATGGTTGTCGTTTTTGTGGTCGCGACGCCTGCAGAGACACCTGGCTCGCCCGCGCCGCTCGAAGAGGGCGCTGGAAATCGAAGGTGGATCAACATGGCGTGCATACCTGAATTGTATTCGGCTTTACTTCAAGGCCTTGACAACCGCCGCACCCATTTCGGAGGTGCTTACCCGTGTGGTTCCCTCACTGTAAATGTCGGCGGTGCGCAATCCCTGTGTCAAAACTGATTGAACCGCAGCTTCGATCCGCAGCGCGGCCTCTTCCTGGTTCAGGCTGAACCGCAGCATCATGGCGGCACTCAAAATCGTTGCCAAGGGATTGGCGATACCTTTGCCAGCGATGTCCGGCGCACTGCCGTGACTGGGTTCGTACAAACCTTGGTTGCTTGAATTCAATGAAGCAGAAGGCAGCATGCCGATGGAGCCCGTCAACATGGATGCCTCATCGCTCAAGATGTCGCCGAACATATTGCCCGTCACCACGACATCGAATTTTTTTGGGGCGCGCACCAATTGCATGGCAGCGTTGTCGACATACATGTGGTCCAGTTCGACGTCCGGATACTCTTTGCCAACGTCGGACACCACGTCTTTCCAGAACTGAAAGGTTTCCAGCACGTTGGCTTTATCGACGCTCGTCACTCGTTTGCTGCGTTTGCGGGCTGCCTGAAAAGCGACATGCGCGATGCGCTCGATTTCCGGTCGGCTGTAACGCATGGTGTCGAAGGCTTCTTCTGCACCTGGGAAGTGGCCGTCGACCGCGACCCGTCGGCCGCGCGGCTGGCCGAAGTAGATGTCACCGGTCAGCTCACGGATGATGAGGATGTCGAGGCCTGCGATCAGCTCAGGCTTGAGGCTGGACGCGCCCACCAACTGCTCATAGCAAATGGCGGGGCGGAAATTGGCGAACAGGCCCAGCTCTTTGCGCAGGCCAAGAATGGCTTGTTCTGGACGCAATGGGCGGTCGAGTGTGTCGTACTTCCAGTCGCCTACAGCGCCAAAGAGAATGGCGTCAGATTCTTTCGCCAGCTTGAGCGTGGCGGGCGGCAGTGGGTGGCCGTGGGCATCAAAGGCGGCGCCGCCGACGAGAGCCGACTCCATTTCAAAGGGGAGGCCGAGTGCATCGAGCACTTTGACCGCTTCGGCGACGATTTCGGTGCCGATGCCGTCACCGGGGAGAACTGCGATTTTCATGAGATTCAATTTAGTGAGGATTAACGATCGATGATGATCAGGGTGCCGTAGCTCCCTGGCGCAACGGCATGTGGAAGTCCGGCAGGAACGATATACATCTGACCTGCTGTAACCGACTCAACTTGACCGCCAATTTTGAGATGCATCACGCCATCGATCACAAACAGTGCTTCATCGAAGTCGTGGGTTTCGTCAGGATAGGCGTCCGCATTCATTTGCAGGAGTTTGATCTGGGCATCCGCCGCACGACCGACGATCGTGGATCGCCAAGCCGTGGGCAGTTGCTGCGATGCGGCGATCAGATCAATCTTGTTCATGACACCATGGAGTGCGCGAGCCAAGGCTTTTTGGCCAGGCGCTCGGTTTCAAACGCCGCGATCTTGTCTTTGTGGCGCAGTGTCAAACCGATGTCGTCCAGTCCATTGAGCAAACAGTACTTGCGGAAGGCTTGCACCTCGAATGGGAGTTCTTCGCCTTGGGCTTTGACAATGACTTGCCGCTCGAGATCGATGGTCAATTCGTAGCCTGGGAAGGCCGCCACTTCGTCGAACAACTGGGCCACTTGGGCTTCGGGCAAGACGATGGGCAGGATGCCGTTCTTGAAGCAGTTGTTGAAAAAGATGTCGGCGTAGCTGGGGGCGATCAGGGCGCGAAAGCCGTATTGCTCGATGGCCCAAGGCGCGTGTTCGCGGCTGGAGCCGCAGCCAAAGTTCCTTCGGGCCAGCAGAACCGAAGCGCCCGCATAGCGCGGCTGATTGAGCACGAAGTTGGGGTTGGGCTTGCGTTGGGTGATGTCTTCGCCGGGTTCACCTTTGTCCAGGTAGCGCCATTCGTCAAACAGGTTGGGCCCAAAGCCGGTCTTGCGAATGGACTTGAGGAACTGTTTGGGGATGATGGCGTCGGTGTCGACGTTTTCGCGGTCCATGGGGGCCACGATGCCTTTGAGGATGTTGAATTTGTTCATGCTGGGTGTTTTCAGTTGGTGGCGCCCTTGACGGCTTCGCCGGCCTTCTCCAGCCCGGAGCCGACAGCCTGACCAGCGGCCTTGCCGCCTTCGACGGCCTTGTCCTTGATCATGATGGCCTTGTCGACCACCACGTCCTTGACCACCACCGCCTTGTCCTTGGTGACATAGGCGTCCTGCTTGGCGCCCTGCACGGTGTTGCAGGCGGCCAGGGACATCAGTGCAGCGGTGGCGAGAAGGGTCTTGAATGTAGACATGGGGGAATCCTTGAAAAAGTGTTCGGGGAACGACGCTCAGGCGATGGTTCGGATGTCAACAAAATGGCCATACACCGCCGCCGCAGCGGCCATGGCGGGTGAGACCAAGTGGGTGCGGCCACCGGTGCCTTGGCGGCCTTCGAAGTTGCGGTTGCTGGTGGAGGCGCAGCGTTCACCGGGCTCCAGTCGGTCGGCATTCATGGCCAGACACATGGAGCAGCCGGGCTCGCGCCACTCGAAGCCCGCTGCTTTGAAAATCTCGTGCAGGCCTTCGCGCTCGGCCTGGTCTTTCACCAGGCCGGAGCCCGGTACCACCATGGCGAGCTTGACATTATTGGCCACTTTCTGGCCGAGCTTTTTCACGATGGCCGCGGCTTCGCGCATGTCTTCGATGCGGCTGTTGGTGCAGGAGCCGATGAACACTTTGTCGACAAAAATGTCGTTCAGTGCCTTGCCGGGCTCCAGCGCCATGTAGGTCAGCGCGCGCTCGATGGCGCCGCGCTTGTTGCTGTCTTTTTCTTTCTCCGGGTCGGGCACATGACCGTCCACACCCAAGACCATTTCAGGAGACGTGCCCCAGGTGACTTGCGGCACGATCTGGGTCGCGTCGAGTTCGACCACCGTGTCGAACTTCGCATCGGCGTCAGACTGCAAGCCTTTCCAGTAGCCCACGGCTTGGTCCCATTCCACGCCGGTGGGCGCCATCGGACGGCCTTTGACGTAGTCGATGGTTTTTTCATCCACCGCCACCAGACCCGCGCGCGCGCCGCCTTCGATGGCCATGTTGCAGACCGTCATGCGGCCTTCCATGCTGAGCGCGCGGATGGCGCTGCCGCCGAATTCGATGGTGTATCCGGTGCCACCGGCGGTGCCGATTTTGCCAATGATGGCCAGCACGATGTCTTTCGCGGTCACGCCTTTGGACAATTTCCCATCTACCTTGACCAACATGTTCTTGGCCTTCTTGGCCAGCAGCGTTTGCGTCGCCATCACATGCTCGACTTCGCTGGTGCCGATGCCGTGGGCCAGGGCGCCAAACGCGCCGTGCGTGGAGGTGTGGCTGTCGCCGCAGACCACCGTCATGCCGGGCAATGTGGCGCCGTTCTCAGGGCCGATCACGTGCACGATGCCTTGGCGCTTGGACATGAAGGGGAAAAACGCCGCAGCGCCGAACTCGGCGATGTTTTTGTCCAGCGTGACGATCTGTTCTTTGCTGACGGGATCGGTGATGCCGTCGTACCCCAGCTCCCAGCCGGTGGTGGGGGTGTTGTGGTCGGCCGTGGCCACGATGGAACTCACGCGCCAGACTTTGCGACCGGCTTCGCGCAAGCCTTCAAAGGCCTGCGGGCTGGTGACTTCGTGCACCAGGTGGCGGTCGATGTAGAGCACCGAGGTGCCGTCTTCTTCGGTGTGCACAACGTGCTCATCCCAGATCTTGTCGTAGAGGGTGCGTCCCATGGTTTTGTTTCCTTTGAGGTTGCGGTGATTTTAGAGGGGTGGGGGGGCGGCGCGTTGGCCGGCTTGCTCGCTCAAGTGGCTCACCAGCAGGCGGGCCGTGACGGGCAGTGAAGAGAAATCGCGCGCGATGAGGTCGATTTGACGGTGGGCCCAAGCATCGCTGAGCGGCACACAGATCAAGTCGCCCACGCCGTGCATCAAATCAAAAGCGCGGCGCGGCATGAGGCCCACGCCGAGTCCGTTGTGGATCATGCGGCACATGGCGTCCAGCCCGGTCACGCGAATGCGCAAGCGGATGCCGCGCCCGGCTTCGGCGGCGGCGGCGTGCATGGCGAGGTAGATCGAACTGTTGGCGTGCAAGCCCACGTGGTCCCACTCCAGACTTTCTGCAAAGGCCAACGTCTGGCGGCTGGCCAAGGGGTGCCGGCTGGGCACCACGAGCGCCAGCTGGTCTTGGCGGTAGGGCCGGGTTTGCAAGTCCGGTGCCTGACCTGATGCGCCGGTGTGGCAGATGCCCAGGTCGGCGGCGCCTTCGTGCACCGCGCGCACCACTTCGGTCGAGAGGTGCTCTTCCAGGTCGATCTTGATTTGCTCATGCGCGCGAATGAAGGTGCCCAGGTCTTCGGGCAGGAACTGCACGATGGCGGAGATGTTGGCATGCACCCGCACATGGCCGCGCACGCCATCGGCATATTCGGAGAGTTCGCCCTGCATCTTGTCGAGGCTGAACAACACCGAGCGGGCGTGGTGCAACAAACTTTGGCCGGCCGGCGTAGGGGTTGCGCCACGGGCCGTGCGGTAGAGCAGGCTGCTGCCCACGGTGGATTCAAGATCGGAGAGGCGTTTGCTCACCGCCGAAGTTGCCAGGAATTCCTGCTCCGCGGCCTTGCCGATGCTGCCACGCTCGCACACCGCCACAAAAAGTTGCAGCGAGGTGAGGTCGATACGGCGGGTGAAACTGCGATCAGGTGCGTTCATGGGTGGTCCATCGTGTTCTGCGATGGCTTGTCTATTTTCGCCTATGGAGGAGAGTTTGCCCTTCGTGTTTCGCGATGGCCGTAGCCGCCAAAAGAAAACCCGCCGGGCAAGGCCAGGCGGGTTTTCTTTGCGGTGGTTGCGACCGGTCGATCGCAGGCCGATCAGCGGGGCTTCACATCGCGGCGCTCAGAGCCGGTGAACAGTTGGCGTGGGCGGCCGATTTTGTATTCGGGGTCGCCGATCATTTCGTTCAACTGGGCGATCCAGCCGACGGTGCGGGCCAGGGCAAACACGCCGGTGAACAGGTTCACTGGAATGCCGATGGCGCGTTGCACGATGCCGGAGTAAAAATCGACGTTGGGGTAGAGCTTGCGGGAGACGAAGTAGTCGTCTTCCAGAGCAATCTTTTCCAGAGCTTTGGCGAGCTTGAACAGGGGGTCGTTTTCCAGACCGAGTGCCTTCAGCACTTCGTCGCAGGTTTCCTGCATCAGCTTGGCGCGGGGGTCGTAGTTTTTGTAGACGCGGTGACCAAAACCCATCAGTTTGACGCCGGAGTTTTTGTCTTTGACCTTCTCCATGAACTCGCCCACTTTGGCCAAGCCGCCTTGTGCCTGAATGTCTTCCAGCATGTTCAGGCAGGCTTCATTGGCGCCACCGTGGGCGGGACCCCACAGGCAGGCCACGCCAGCGGAGATGGCTGCAAACGGGTTGGTGCCCGATGAGGCGCAAAGGCGCACGGTGGAGGTGGACGCGTTTTGCTCGTGGTCGGCGTGCAAGATAAAGATGCGGTCAAGCGCGCGCTCAATCACGGGGTTGACCACATACTCTTCGCACGGCGTACCGAACATCATGCGCATGAAGTTGCCGGAGTAGCTGAGGTTGTTCTGCGGGTACATGTAGGGCTGGCCCACTTTGTACTTGTAGGCCATCGCCACCAGCGTGGGCATCTTGGCAATCAGGCGGATCGCCGCGATTTCGCGGTGTTCCGGATTGTTGATGTCGGTGCTGTCGTGGTAGAAGGCCGACATGCCGCCGACCAGGCCGGTCAGAATGGCCATAGGGTGGGCATCACGGCGGAAGCCGCGCAGGAAAAACTGCATCTGCTCGTTGACCATGGTGTGCTGGGCCACGAGGTGGTGGAAGTCGGTGCTTTCCTTGGTGTTGGGCAGGTCGCCTTTGAGCAGCAGGTAGCAGGTGTCGAGGTAGTCGCAATGGGTAGCGAGTTGCTCGATCGGGTAGCCGCGGTACAGCAACTCACCTTTGTCGCCATCGATGTAGGTGATGGCCGACTGGCAGGCTGCGGTGGACAGGAAGCCGGGGTCGTAAGTGAACATGCCGGTTTGGGCGTACAGCTTGCGAATGTCGACCACATCTGGGCCGATGCTGCCCGAGTACACCGGCATGTCGACGCTGGGGCTGCCATTGGAGAACGACAGGGTGGCTTTGTTGTCTGCGAGTTTCATGCGGTTTCCTTCAGTGGAGGTCTTATACGGGGAGTCGGGCTGCGCGCAGCATGCCCAACACTTGCGTGACGTCGGATTGGACCAAGTCGCCTTCGGGCTCTTTGCGGACGAGCAACAAATCCAGGAGATCGTTGTCGGACAGGTCCATTAAATCGCCCAGAGCTTCGGCTTGCCTGACAGTCAAGCCAGAAGCGTGCCGGGCAAAAAACTTCTCGATGAACAGATCGTTTTCGAGCAGTCCACGGCGGCAGCGCCAGCGCAGCTTGCTCAAGGCGCGTTCGTCGAGCAGGGCGTCGCGGGCGGTGGCGTTCATGTTGATCGGGTGATGCACTCAAATAGAGCGCATCACCATCATTTCTTTGATTTTGCCGATGGCCTTGGTCGGGTTCAAACCCTTGGGGCACACATCAACGCAGTTCATGATGGTGTGGCAGCGGAACAGACGGTAAGGATCTTCGAGGTTGTCCAAGCGTTCGCTGGTGGCTTGATCTCGGCTATCGGCAATAAAGCGGTAGGCCTGAAGCAAACCGGCGGGGCCGACAAACTTGTCGGGGTTCCACCAGAAGCTGGGGCAGCTGGTGGAGCAGCTGGCGCACAAGATGCACTCATACAAGCCGTTGAGCTCATCGCGCTCTTCCGGGCTTTGCAGGCGCTCTTTCATCGGCGCAGGATCGTTGTTGATCAGGTAGGGCTTGATGCTGTTGTATTGCTTAAAAAACAGCGTCATGTCCACGATCAGGTCGCGCACCACCGGCAGGCCCGGCAGTGGCTTCAGAATGATCACGCCAGGCAAGGTGTTCATGTTGGTCAGGCAGGCCAGACCGTTATTGCCGTTGATGTTCATCGCGTCCGAGCCACAAACGCCTTCGCGGCAGGAGCGGCGGAAAGAGATCGTGGGGTCGACTTTTTTCAGCTTGCCCAGTGCGTCCAGCAGCATGCGCTCGTGGCCGTCGAGTTCAACCTCGATCGTCTGCATGTAGGGCTTGGCGTCCTTTTCGGGGTCGTAGCGGTAGATCTTGAATGTGCGAAGTGCCATGGATGTGCTCCGGTTCGGTTCGGGCTCAGAAGGTGCGGACTTTGGGTGGAACAGAGTCCACGGTCAGCGGCTTCAAATTGACGGGCTTGTACGACAGGCTGTTGGTCGCGCTGTCCCACAGGGTGTGCTTCATCCACTCTTTGTCGTTGCGACCCAATGGGAACTCGGCGTCATCGGCCGGACGCTCGTAGTCGTTCACGGTGTGAGCGCCGCGGCATTCCTTGCGGGCAGCGGCCGACGTCATGGTGGCCTGAGCGGCTTCCATCAGGTTGTCAACTTCCAGCGCTTCGATGCGCGCGGTGTTGAAAATCTTGGATTTGTCCTTCAACGTGATGTTGGCCACGCGCTCGCGCAGGGCGTTGATCTTGGTCACGCCTTCGTCCAGGATGGCCTGGGTGCGAAACACGCCAGCGTGTTGCTGCATCACAGCGCGCATGTCGTTGGCCACGTCTTGGGCGTATTCACCGTCGGTCGAGTCGTCCAGGCGGGCCAAGCGGGCCAGGGTCTTGTCGGCGGCATCGGCGGGCAGCGCTTTGTGGCCAACCAGTTTGTCGTTGTTGTCCACAATGTGGTTGCCGGCCGCACGGCCGAACACCAGCAAATCGAGCAGCGAGTTGGTGCCCAGGCGGTTGGCGCCGTGCACGCTCACGCAGGCGCATTCGCCCACAGCGTAGAGGCCGTTGACCACTTTTTGTGCGCCATTGCCGTCGGGTGTGACCACTTGGCCGCTGATGTTGGTGGGGATGCCACCCATCTGGTAATGGATGGTGGGCACCACAGGAATGGGCTCGCGCGTGATGTCGACGTTGGCGAAGTTCACGCCAATTTCAAACACCGAGGGCAAACGCTTGTGGATGGTTTCCGCGCCAAGGTGGTCCAGCTTCATGAAGATGTAATCCTTGTTGGGACCACAGCCACGGCCTTCTTTGATCTCCTGGTCCATGCAGCGCGAGACGAAGTCGCGTGGGGCCAAGTCTTTCAAAGTAGGCGCATAGCGCTCCATGAAGCGCTCCCCTTCGCTGTTGAGCAAAATGGCGCCTTCGCCGCGGCAGCCTTCGGTCAGCAACACGCCTGCTCCGGCCACGCCGGTGGGGTGAAACTGCCAGAATTCCATGTCTTGCAGCGGGATGCCGGCGCGAGCCGCCATGCCCAAGCCATCGCCGGTGTTGATAAATGCATTGGTGGAGGCGCCGAAGATACGGCCTGCACCACCGGTGGCCAGCAAGGTTTGCTTGGCTTCCAGGATGTAGGTTTCGCCGGTTTCCATTTCCAGCGCGGTCACGCCGAGCACGTCGCCGTCGGCGTCGCGGATCAGGTCGAGGGCCATCCACTCCACGAAGAACGTGGTTTTGGCTTCGACGTTTTGCTGGTACAGCGTGTGCAACATGGCGTGGCCAGTGCGGTCGGCTGCGGCGCAAGCGCGTTGCACGGGCTTTTCGCCGTAGTTGGCGGTGTGGCCACCGAAGGG
>JBBKVN010000202.1:0-3290 GCA_037968455.1 Rhodoferax sp. | reverse complement strand
CTGGGCTGTAGAAACGCCTCTTGGGGGCCTGGGTGGTGCGAGCGTCGCTCGCCATGGTGTGCATGATGTTCATCGCGCACACTATCTCCAAATGTCAGCGCGTCATCAAGGTGTGTTGCCCGGACGCATACGAAGCGAGGTGAAAATTACTGCGTAGTACGGCGGGGCGGGGTATTGGCGACGGGCGACATACAACTCCTTCAAAAGCTAAAAACAGTTCAACACGTCGGCGACAAGCCCATCACGCCCTGGCCGGCTGCTCAGCTGAGGGCTGAGGCTGCGTTTCCTGGGTCCGTGTCACGTGGTGCATCATGCTTCGCAGCTTCGCGGGACGAACCGGTTTGGTCAGCAGGATCAGCCCAGCCTCCATGGCCGCGTGACAAACGGCCTCGTACCTGTCCCCGTGGACCACACACGCGGCGATTGAGGTGCCGGCTAACTGGCGCAATTTCAACACTATGTCAACGCCGTTGAAATCGCCAGGTAGCCGATAGTCGCTGACGATGGACTCAGGTCGCATGCCCTGCTCCCACAGGGCCAAGGCCCCTGCTGCATCACCCGCCAACATCACTTGGCAGCCACAAGCGGTCAGCAAACCTCCCATGGCAGCGCGTCGACTTCAATCACCAACACCCGCAGCCCTGACCATGCCGCCTGATCAGGCGCCGCAACAATTACACGATCTCGATCGAGAGGCGGCGTCGACACGAGTGGCACCTCCACAGAGAAGCGACTGCCCTTCCCCAACTGGGAAGTCAGACTCACCCGATGTTTAAGCAACTGACAGGACCGCTGAACAATACACAAGCCCAAGCCAATGCCCTTGCGGCGGTCGCGCTCCGGGTTCATCACTTGGAAAACCTAAAAAAAATTGACTCATGGCGCTCAGGTGCGATGTTGATGCCGATGCCGCAGTCCCACACCTCAATGCGGACGAAACGCGGGTTACTTGCCGGGCGACAAGCCACCAGTACACTGCCCTCTTGGGTGTATTGCAAAGCGTTGCTGACCAAATTCAGCAGCGCCCGGTGCAATATGCCAGGGTCACTTTGATCCCAAACCGGCGACACCCGCAGATACAGGCGCACCCCTTTGGCCGCGGCCCGGCTGAAAACCCGATGCGCAGTTGCTCAAAGGCCCGCTCGATTGGAAACGCGCCGGTCGTCACCTTCATCGAAGGTGCGTCCAGGCGTGGGTAGTCGAAAAAATCATCTAGGACCTGCTGCAATACGCGCACCTACGCATCCACGCCAGTGACCAGTGCCTGCGTGCGCGCATCGTGCGGCAACTGGGACAGACTGGCCACAGACAAACCCGCCGCGTGCGCGGGTTGGCGCAGGCCACCGCGAGGAATCGAGACTTGGTCCGCACTGCCGCCTCGGTTTGCAGCTTGCCTTGGCGAAGCTGCGACTCATAGAGTGTGCGGATGTGATTGAAGGCCGCCGCCACCGGCACATAAAAAGCAAACGACAGCAGGAAATGCGTGTTCACCACCGGAGAGTATTGATGGGCAAACGGCAGCCATGGGCTGGCCCAGAACAGGTAAACGGCCACGCCAAAAAAAAACCAAACTGCACAAGCCCGGCTCTCTTTTGATCTTTCAGGAAGATGGTCAGGAATGCCACGGTAAACACCCAGAAGATGCCCGTACCTTCAACGCCCCCAATCACGATCAAGACGCCAAAAATCACCATTGACGCAAGTATCACCAAACGCTCAGACATGGCCACCCAAGCCGGAACCCGACTGATGAAGGCGGCAGGAATCAACAAAAGCAACACCACGGCCAACTCGGTCGAACCCGGAGCGAGCATGCCTTCAGTCAAAAAATTGAAGCGCGAGAACAGAAAGCCGACCACCAAACCAATAGAAATGGTCACACGCACATAGCGCACGCGCTCATCCACCCCCAATCACTGAACGGCTTGGGGTCGATGCCAGTCGGGGACGCGGCGCCAGAAGCGTCACCACCTGGGCGCGCCTTTCAGCATCGCCAGCCCAACTGATGGCCCACTGCTGGCTGAGATGGTGTTCTTCCTGCGTCAGTCATTGTTTTTGCACTCCCAATTCGTGGTGATTACCGCGTTCAAGCAAGCGGTCGCCTCTTTGTGAGAGGCGATCCGCAAGCCGGCGCATCGTCCCAAACTAGTGCGTGTTAACAATCGTTTGCTATGATTTGAGGAGCAAAACTACAAATCACTGCAATGGCAAGAGCGCTTCTAAGTAACGCCAAATGGGCAAGGATCGAGGCTATGTTGCCCGGCAAAGCCAGCGATAGCGGAGTCACTGCGACAGACAATCGGAGATTTATAGAAGCCGTTCTGTGGATCGCCCGAACAGGCTCACCCTGGCGTGATCTACCCTCAGAGCTTGGAAACTGGCACAGCACATATACACGTTTTAACCGTTGGTGCAAACGCGGCAGATGGCTTGGCATCATGAAAGTGCTGGGGGCAGACCAGGATTTGGAGGCGCTCATGATTGACAGCACTGTCGTCAGAGCCCACCAACATGCTGCAGGAGCCCAAAAAAAGCAGGCGATCAAGCCATTGGTCGCTCCAGAGGCGGGCTGAGCACCAAAATCCATGCGGCAGTCGATGCGCTTGGCAATCCGTTGCGCTGTTTGCTCAGCGGTGGACAGGTGAGCGATGTGACGCATGCGCAGGCATTGATCGAGGGGTTTAAAGCTGATGCCGTTCTGGGCGACAAGGGCTATGACGCCAATCACTTGCTGGAGTACCTTGCGCAGCGCGATATTCAAGCGGTCATACCGCCAAAAACCAATCGCGTGGAGCAAAGAGAGTATGACCGTCATGTGTATAAAGATCGTAATTTGGTGGAGCGGTTCTTTGGTCGTCTCAAGCAGTTTCGCCGCATTGCCACGCGCTATGAAAAACTTGCACGCAATTTCTTTGGCATGATCAGTCTGGCTTGCTCCTATATCTGGCTGGCTTGATTGTTAACACGCCCTAGGGAGAAATTGCCCTGATATGGATCACAAATCGAGGACCGTCATGTGTCGCTGATGCAGTCGCCCCATTTCAAGAGCCGAGCTTGATACCGATCTGTTTGATGTGCTGACCGTCCATGGCGCGCACGCTGAGTTCTGCTTCACCCAAGGTGGCGCTGTCACCCTCGACTGGGGGGCGGTTGAGCTCATTGCGCAACCAATGGCCTGCGCTTTGGTCGGACTCGCCAGGCACGGGCAGTCCATAAAAGGTGCAAAGGTCCATCATGGGTGTGGCCGCGTCAATGACGAAATCGCCAAACACCTGGCGTGCTTGCGCCAT
>JBBKVN010000201.1:0-10487 GCA_037968455.1 Rhodoferax sp. | reverse complement strand
GAGTGGTTTGTGATTGACGCGACCGACAAGGTCCTCGGACGAGTAGCCAGCGAAGTTGCTCTCCGTTTGCGCGGCAAACACAAGGCCATTTACACGCCTCACGTTGACACTGGTGACTTCATCATTGTCGTAAACACAGATCGCCTGCGCGTGACCGGTGCTAAGCCGATCGACAAGGTGTACTACAGCCACTCCGGCTACCCAGGTGGCATTTCTGCCATCAACTTCCGTGACATGCAAGCCAAATTCCCCGGCCGCGCTTTGGAAAAAGCCGTCAAGGGTATGTTGCCTAAAGGCCCGTTGGGCTACGCCATGATCAAGAAGCTCAAGGTTTACGGTGGTGCAGAGCATCCCCATACCGCCCAGCAGCCCAAAGTATTGGAAATTGCCGGCATCTCTGCCGATGCCATTAAGAGGGAGTCTGCAAAATGATCGGTGATTGGAACAATGGTACCGGCCGTCGCAAATCCAGCGTCGCCCGCGTTTTCCTGAAAAAAGGCTCTGGCCAGATCGTCGTGAACGGTAAAGACATCGAAAAGTTTTTCGGTCGTCAAACCTCCATCATGATTTGCAAGCAACCCTTGTTTTTGACAAACCACGTTGAAACGTTTGACATCATGATCAACGTTGCTGGCGGCGGTGAGTCCGGTCAAGCTGGTGCAGTGCGCCACGGTATTACTCGTGCCCTGATCGACTACGACGCAACTCTCAAGCCTGAGCTGAGCAAAGCCGGTTTCGTGACTCGCGATGCCCGTGAAGTTGAGCGTAAGAAAGTCGGCTTCCACGGCGCTCGTCGTCGTAAGCAGTTCAGCAAGCGTTAAGTTTCACGACTTCGCTCGCTCAACGCGACAAAACAGCCGCCAGAATGCAGATTCTGGCGGCTGTTTGCATTCATGACGTTAGACTCCCCCCTCCATGCGACTTAGACTTCTTATTCGTCGATTGACAGTTAGCTCTCCTCGTGTATCAGTGCGCAGTGCGCTACCGTGGCCGTTTCGCTGGATTGTGCTGGCAACAGTGTTTGGTTTCTGCGCGGCCATCGCGTTGTGGGCATTTGAGTTTGGCAAGGACATTGCCGGGCTGGATCACAACACCAAAGCTGATTTGCAAGAGGCCAGAGCAGAGCTGGTGACCTTGCGACAGGAGATGGCGAAATTGAAGGCAACGCAGAATGCGGCGCAATCGGTGGCCAATACGGCGGACACCTTGTTGTTGGCCGAAAAGGCGTCGTTTGAGAAGCTGGCAACGTTGAATAAGCAGTTGGAGGCGACCAACCGCAGCCTGCGCGACGACTTGGGGTTTTTCGAGCAGTTGATTCCCGCGGTGGGTGGTGGTAGTCTGGCCATCCGCAGTTTGCAGGCTGAGCGCCTGAATGACGTGGAGTTGAAGTGGCAGGTGCTATTGGTTCAGGCCGTTCGCAATCCAACTGAGTTTGATGGGCAGTTGGTTCTGAGTTTCTCGGGACTCCAGAACGGAAAACCTTGGACCGGGACCTTGCCGGCTGGCAGTCAAGCCATCAAATTCAAGCAGTACGGCCGCATTGAGGGCATTCTGGAATTGCCGGCGCAGGTTGTAGTTAAAAGTGTGACCGCGAAGGTCATGGTCGGTGCAGTGGTCAAGGTGGTCCAATCAGTCAAGCTGTGACCCTATTTCTGAAAATTAGCAAAGAGGAGACGACGTGTTCAACAAGCAAAAACAACCTGCCATCAAATGCCTGATTGGTGAAACCAGCCGGATTGATGGCAATCTCGCTTTTGCGGATGGCTTGAGAGTCGACGGAACGGTGGTGGGTAATGTGAGTGCTGGCAAGGACTTATCAAGCATGTTGGTGATTTCTGAAACAGCGACTGTCACCGGTGAAATTCACGCTGACCATGTGATCGTCAACGGGGCAGTTCATGGCCCCGTGCATGCGCGTGTGATGCTGGAGTTGCAGCCTAAAGCCCGGATTCACGGCGATGTGCATTACACGGTGCTGGAGATGCACCGCGGCGCCTTGGTGTCCGGGCAGTTGCGCCCCATCGTTGACGCCGGTGACGCAAAGACCAAGGATGTAAAAAGTGACGCGAGTGAAGAGGGCGAAGAAGAAAAGCCCACACTCAAGTTAGCGGCAAATAACCACTGACAGAATTCTTGACTGAATTGCTGTAGTATTCAATCGATTCAATTTTTCGGAGTATTCCATGAGCGCCGTTGCAGAAAATTTGCCCCCCGAAATGCCAAGCCCGATCCTGTTTACCGACAGTGCGGCCGCCAAGGTGGCTGACCTGATTGCCGAAGAAGGCAATCCCGATTTGAAACTGCGTGTTTTTGTGCAGGGTGGAGGTTGCTCCGGGTTTCAGTATGGCTTCACGTTTGATGAAATCACCAACGAAGATGACACCACGATGACCAAGCACGGGGTCTCATTGTTGATTGATGCCATGAGCTACCAGTACTTGCTGGGCGCCGAGATTGATTACAAAGAGGACCTGCAAGGTGCCCAGTTTGTGATCAAAAATCCGAATGCACAATCGACTTGCGGTTGTGGCTCCAGCTTTACAACCTGATTGTTGTTCGCGTTTACCCAGTCAAGCGGGGTAGATTGCACCAGAGATACGGGCGCCGCGGGCGCCCGTTACTGTTTTAAGGCTGGTGGTTTGACGCAACGCAGTCTTGCTGGCCAACCAGGCAAAGGCGGTGGCTTCCACTTGCTGGGGCGGCAGGCCATGAGACTCCGACGAGTCAACCTCCACGTCGGGCAGCAGGAATTGAATGCGGCGCATCAAATGGCCGTTGAAGGCGCCGCCGCCACAAACAATCAGTTGCCGCGCGTTTTCTCCGTACTGCTGGACGCTGGTCGCACAGGCCTTGGCGGTCAATTCAGTGAGTGTGGCTTGTACGTCAACGGGCGCAACTGACGAAAAACCATCCAGCCGCCAGTTGAGCCAAGTTGGGTTGAACAGATCCCGGCCGGTGCTTTTGGGCGCAGGTTGCGCAAAGTAGGGCTCTTCAAGGAAGCGATTCAACAGGCCGTCGTGAACGCGACCGGCGGCGGCCCAAGCGCCATCGGCGTCATAGGCTTGACCAAGATGTTGCTGACACCAAGCGTCCATTAGTGCGTTGCCGGGTCCGCAGTCGAAGCCTTGCACGTCGTCGGCCATGTTGGGGCCAATCACCGTGAGGTTGGAGATGCCACCAATATTGAGCGCGGTAACGGTTTCGCCCGCGCGACCAAACACGGATTGATGAAACGCCGGAACCAGCGGCGCGCCTTGCCCACCGGCGGCAATGTCGCGGCTGCGAAAGTCAGCCACCACGTCAATGCGAGTCAACTCTGCGAGCAATGCGGGGTTGTTGAGCTGCAGGGTGTAACCCGTGCCGTCATAGGCTTGCGGCTGGTGACGCACGGTTTGACCATGTGCGCCAATGGCAGCTACTTGAGCCGCGTTGAGCCCGGTCTTGTGAAGCAGTTGCGCCACGATATGGGCGTAGACGCGCACCAAGGCATTGGCCGCCAGAGCGGATCTGTGAATTTCGTTGACGCCTGGTGTGTTAAGTGCCAGTAGCTCTTCCGCAAGTGCTTGCGAAAGAGGGGCGTTCACGTGGGCGACGACTTTAAGTCGGTCTCTTGAGAGATCGATCAGCACACCGTCCACGCCGTCCAACGACGTGCCGGACATCAGGCCAATAAACAAGTCGGACACGCCGATGTCGCCGGGTGGACGCTGGCCTGTTTACTGGATTCCTGCAGACAGCAGGGAGTACGCGGCATTCAGAGCCACACGATTTTCAGCGGCCAAGCGGCTAAACACGGGTTTGGCGGTGGCAGACAGGGGAATCGATTCACTTTGACGCGCAAGAATCAATGGGTCCTTGGGAACCCCATTGTCGCGAAACTCAAAGTGCAGGTGAGGCCCAGTGGCCCAGCCAGATGAGCCGACTGCACCAATGTTCTGGCCTTGGCTCACGCTCTGACCTTTGCGAACGTTGATTTTGCTCATGTGCGCATACACCGTGGTTTTTTGTTTGCCATGGTTGACGAACACCACATTGCCATAGCCATTTTGCTGGCCGGCAAACTCGACCACGCCATCTCCAACGCTGCGAATAGGGGTGCCGGTGCTACCTGCGTAGTCAACACCTGTATGGGCTTTCCAGGTTTTCAAAATGGGATGGAAGCGCATTTTGAAGGCGCTGGTCATGCGGGTGAATTCAAGCGGGGAGGCCAGGAAGGCACGGGTCAGGCTTTGGCCGTCCAGTGTGTAGTAAGCGCCTTTGCCCGCTGAAAGGGCTTGACCCGTGGATGCGGTTGCGCTCCGAGCGGGGTCCTGGAACCACATGGCCTGATAGGTTTTGCCATTGTTCATGAACTCGGTGCTCAGCACCCGGCCGGTGCGCAGCGGCTCGCCGTCGCCTTCGAGCGTTTCATAAACGATGGAAAACCGGTCGCCTTTGCGAAGCGCGCGCTGGAAATCAATGTCGCCGGAAAAAATCTCAGCCACTTGAATTGCCACGGCATCTGGGATGTTGGCGTTGTCAGTGGCTGCAAACAAGGACGATTCGATGGTGCCGCTGGCCAGCTTGCTGGAGACAGTGAGTGGCGCGGATTCGATGCGGGACTGAAAACCAGTTGGTGTTTTCTCAAGCACCAGGCGGTTGAAGTTGCCGCTTTCGTCCGAAGTCCAGCGTGCGCTCAGCTTGCGCAGCGAGTTGTCTTCATTGGTTTCCGCTGTGACATTGCGGCCACTGCGACCCAGCAGGGCTTCACGCGCCGTGTTGTCGGCGCGAATGAACGCGGCACCCGTCGCATCATCCACACCCAGGCGTTTCAGCAAGGTGTCTGCGGTGTCGCTGGATCGCGTCAACTCGGAGCGAAACAGAGTCAGAGGCTGAATGGCCAACACATCGGGGGGCGTGTAGGCCACACCTGCCTCGACAGGGTAGGCAATTTCCTGGACCGGGATATTTGCTGCGTCAGGACCAAATGAGGCGACCGCATAAGCACCGCCGCCGCCCAGCAACATGAGGGTGGCAATGAAGGCCGTGATTCGTTTGGGGTGTTGTTGGAGTGATTGAACGACAAAATCTGTCACAACTTTGCCAGCGGGGGTGATGCCGTTTTTCAAGGTCAGTCTTTCGATTCGAGGTGCGTGTGCCTGAAGCACAGCCAAAAAAAGGAGTGTCTAACCTTGGTCACTTAAAATCGAAGGCTAGAGCAGTCGCACATTATAACTTTTCACCCCATTGCCGCATCAAGTAAAACCCTTATGAATCAAGCGCCAACGCCCCCATTTCCTGTAACAAATCGTGTGCAAGAGGCACTTGCGGTCACGCTGCGGGGCTGCGATGAGCTGATTCCTCAAGAAGACTGGGTCAAAAAACTCGCCCGCTCCGAGGCCACGGGTGTCCCGCTGCGCATCAAGCTGGGGCTGGACCCGACGGCACCCGACATTCACATTGGCCACACCGTGGTGCTGAACAAGATGCGCCAGTTGCAGGATTTGGGGCATACCGTCATCTTTTTGATTGGTGATTTCACCAGCCTGATTGGTGATCCGTCTGGCCGCAACAGCACGCGTCCGCCGCTGACGGCTGAGCAGATCAAGGTCAATGCCGAGACTTACTATCGCCAGGCCAGCATGGTGCTGGACCCGGCCAAAACCGAGATTCGCTACAACAGCGAATGGTCGGATGCGCTGGGCGCACGCGGCATGATTGAGCTGGCGTCGCGCTACACCGTGGCGCGCATGATGGAACGCAATGACTTTCATGACCGGTTCAAGTCCGGCACGCCCATCAGCGTTCACGAGTTTTTGTACCCGTTGATGCAGGGCTACGACAGCGTGGCGCTCAAGAGCGATCTGGAATTGGGTGGTACCGACCAGAAGTTCAACCTTTTGATGGGCCGCCACCTGCAGGCCGAGTATGGGCAGGAGCCTCAGTGCATCTTGACCATGCCCCTGCTGGAAGGTTTGGATGGCGTTGAGAAAATGTCCAAGAGCAAGAACAATTACATTGGTATCTCCGAAGAACCCAACACCATGTTCGCCAAGGTGTTGAGCATCTCTGACGTGTTGATGTGGAAGTGGTTTACCTTGTTGAGCTTCAAGAGCGAGGCCGAGATTGCGGCCCTCAAGGCGGAAGTGGACGGCGGGCGCAATCCCAAAGACGCCAAGGTTACTTTGGCCAAAGAAATCACGGCGCGCTTTCACAGTGCCGAGGCAGCCGATGCGGCCGAGCAAGACTTCATCAACCGCAGCAAAGGTGGCGTGCCTGACGAGATCCCGGAAGTTACCCTGCCTCTGGGTGAAGGTGGCGCGGCTTTGGGTATTGGGGCACTGTTGAAGATGGCGGGCTTGGCCGCCTCCAGCGGCGAAGGCAACCGCCTGATTGACGGTGGTGGTGTGCGCGTGGACTCCAGCGTGGTCAGCGACAAAGGTCTGAAACTGGGCGCGGGGTCTTATGTGGTTCAGGTGGGCAAGCGCAAGTTCGCGCGAGTGACGGTAGGCTGAATGATCGACTCAATTCCCAAGCGGTTTCTGACGCCACAGCGTCTGTTATGGACGTCGGTGGTGGTGGCGATCATCACCATCACGCTGAAAACGCTGGCTTGGGTTATTACCGACTCGGTGGGTTTGCTGTCAGATGCGATGGAGTCGCTGGTCAACCTGGCCAGTGCCATTTTTGCCCTGGCCATGGTGACCATTGCCAAGCGCCCGGCGGATGACGATCACCCCTACGGGCACCACAAGGCCGAGTATTTTTCAAGCGGATTCGAAGGCATTTTGATCATCGCCGCTGCCATGGGCATCATCTGGGCCGGCGGGCACCGCCTGTTTGACCCGCAGCCCATTCAGGAAGTCGGCTGGGGCTTGGCCTTGTCGGTGGTGAGTTCTGTGTTGAATGGCGGCTTGGCTTGGGTGATGTTTGGTGCCGCCAAAACCCACCGTTCGATCGCACTGGATGCGGACGCCAAGCATTTGGTGACCGACGTATGGACCTCGGTTGGCGTGGTCATTGGCGTGGCGGCGGTGGCCATGACCGGCTGGCTCTGGCTGGATGCGGTGGTCGCCATTGGCGTGGCGCTGAACATTCTCAAGGAGGGAACGCACCTGATCTGGCGCTCCTCGCAAGGCTTGATGGACGAGGCCGTGGAGCCCGAAGTGATGAGCCAGATTCAAGCCACGCTGGAAGAGTTCGACCACCATACGATTCGCTTTGACCATGTGACCACCCGCCGCTCCGGCCAGCGACGCTTTGTGGACATGCACATGCACATGCCCGCCAGCTGGACGCTGGGCCGGGCTGCGGCCGTGCGGGCCAGCGTGGAGCAGGCGCTAATGAGCGCCGTGCCGGGTTTGCGCGCCACCATTCAATTGCTGCCCACCGACGTGGAAGCGCATTTTGATGACGTCAAGGATTTGATTTGATTGCGGTCTTGCAGCGCGTGAGCGAGGCCCGGGTGACCGTTGCCGGTGAAACCGTGGGCGAAATTGGTGCCGGCTTGCTGGTGCTGGTGTGCGCAGAGCAGGGCGACAACGAGTTGGAGTGCGACAAGATGCTGAGCAAGCTCTTAAAGCTGCGCATCTTCAATGACGACGCCGGCAAGATGAACCACAGCGTGCAAAACATGGACGGACGCGGCACCGTGGGTGACTTGTTGCTGGTGAGTCAGTTCACACTGGCAGCCGATGTGAGTGCGGGCAACCGACCCGGTTTCACTGCAGCAGCCAAGCCGGACGAGGGGCGTCGCTTGTACGATTACCTGGTAGCGCAGGCTCGATTGGTGCATCCAGTGGTGCAAACCGGCCAGTATCAGACCGAGATGCGGGTGCACCTGGTGAATGATGGCCCGGTCACCATTCAGCTGCGCATCGCGCCAGCGGCTGGATTGCTATTGAATAAGTAGCGCTCTGCGCTTGTTGGACAAGAGCTAGAGCCTCATTTCATCAATAGGGGTTGTCAAACCCCAGGCGCGCCATGATGTCGGTCTCGCGCATCTCCATCACTTCGGCGTCTTCTTCCAGATCGTGGTCCCAGCCTTGGGCGTGCAGCGTGCCGTGCACGATCAGGTGGGCGTAGTGGGCTTCCAGCGTTTTGCCTTGCTCCTTGGCTTCTTGCGCAACCACAGGGGCGCAGAGCACCAGGTCGGCGGTGACCACCGGTTCCATCGTGTAGTCAAAGGTCAGCACGTTGGTGGCGTAGTCTTTCTGGCGGTAGTCGCGGTTCAAGGTCTGGCCTTCTTCAGCGCCCACAATGCGCACGGTGATCTCCGCGGTGGACTCCAGCGCGTGACGAATCCAGCGGGTCACTTTGTGGCGGGACAGGGCGGCGCGGTGCAGCGGCGCCTCCTCAAATTTGGCGAATTGCAGGGACAGGGTGAGTTCGTTCAGCATGGTTTTATACGTCAAATAGGTCTTAAGCGCCCGCGCAGTATGCGCGGGTAGCTATCGGTTTTGTAGTGTCTGTTGTCAGGGCGTTTTTTTGACGACGCGGGTGCGAGCGGCTTCGCTGGGACGCAGTGGGCTGTCGTCGTCGCGGGTCTGGTTGCTGGAGGCGCCGGGTGCGTCGTAGGCGTCCACAATGCGGGCCACCAGCGGGTGGCGCACCACGTCGGCGCTGGTGAGGCGGCAAATGGCGATGCCCTCGACGCGCTTGAGCACCCGCTCGGCGTCAATCAGGCCGCTGAACTGGGTTTTTGGCAGGTCAATCTGGCTCACGTCCCCGGTGATCACGGCTTTGGAGCCAAAACCGATGCGGGTCAAAAACATCTTCATCTGTTCGGGCGTGGTGTTTTGTGCCTCGTCCAGAATCACAAATGCGTTGTTCAAGGTGCGCCCGCGCATGAAGGCCAGCGGCGCGATCTCGATGGTCTGCCGGTCAAACGCTTTTTGCACTTGGTCAAACCCCATCAAGTCGTACAAGGCGTCGTAGAGCGGGCGCAGGTAGGGGTCAATCTTCTGGTTCAAATCACCGGGCAGAAAACCCAGGCGCTCGCCCGCTTCGACAGCTGGGCGGGTCAGGATGATGCGTTGTACGGCGCTTCGCTGCAAAGCGTCCACTGCCATGGCCACTGCCAGATAGGTCTTGCCCGTGCCGGCCGGGCCAATGCCAAAGGTGATGTCATGGCCGGCAATGCGGTCCATGTAATTGGCTTGGTTGCGGGTGCGGGGTTTCAGGTCGGCGCGGCGAGTCTTTAACCCTGGGCTGTCGGCGTCATGGCCGTCGCCGGCCAGCATCAGCTGCACTGTGGCGGGGTCAATCGGGCGGCCGGCCATCTCGTACAACGCCTGTAACATTTCCATGCCGCGTTTGATCGCCGCCTTGGTGCCCTCCACCTTGAATTGCTCGTGGCGGTGGGCGATTTTGACCTCCAGCGCGGTCTCAATGGTGCGCAGGTGCTCGTCCATGGGGCCGCACAAATGGCCGAGGCGGGTGTTGTTCAGCGGGGAAAACAGGTGTCTGACGATCAAGTTGATAATTCCTGAAAAGGGTTCCCAATGATAGGTAAGAAATGATCGGCAAACTAACAGGCACGTTGTGCGACAAAAATCCACCCCAGGTAATGGTCGATTGCCATGGCGTGGGCTACGAGGTGCATGTGCCCATGAGCACGTTTTACAACCTGCCCGAACTCGGCGCCAAGGTGAGTTTGTTGACCCACTTTGTGGTGCGTGAAGACGCGCAAATTTTGTACGGATTTGAGAATGCACAGGAGCGCGAGGCGTTTCGCCAGCTCATCAAGATCTCCGGCGTGGGCCCGCGCACCGCGCTGTCCGTGCTCTCAGGCATGAGCGTGGCGGATTTGTCGCAAGCGGTGACGATGCAAGAGGGCGGTCGCCTGATTAAGGTGCCGGGCATTGGCAAGAAAACGGCAGAACGCTTGTTGCTGGAGCTTAAAGGCAAGCTCGGGCCAGACATTGGCCTGTCCAGCACCCTGGCCAATGACTCGCAGGGCGACATTTTGCAAGCCTTGCTGGCTTTGGGTTACAGCGACAAAGAAGCTGTGCTTGCGCTCAAAGCCTTGCCCAAAGACGTGGGCGTGAGTGACGGCATCAAGCAGGCGCTACGGGCGCTGTCCAAGGTGTAACAGCCGCCTTTGTCATTGGTTGGGCTACTGCGCGCTGCGCACCGCCCGTCCATTGGCTGGCTGCACGGGGCGGGCATTGTTGGGAAACAGCTGGGAAAACAGTTTGATTTGCTCCCGCGCGATGGCGGTGGGTTGCTTCAACACCATCCACAACACGCCCTCGGTGCAGGGCGGTGTGGTGAGTGAGCCCATGAACTGGTAGTAACGCTGGTCGGTGGGCAGCAATTCGTTCAGGTTCACCAAATCCACCGGCATGCGAACGCTGTCGCCTTTGTCCAGCGGCATATAGGTCCAAACCTTGTTGATCAGCGTGTTGAGCTCACCCGGGTCCAGCAGCACGGCCACCACGGCCAATTGGCCGGCGGTGCTTTTGTGCACCAAGTGCGCCACCATGGCCGAGCCACGGGCGTTCACC
>JBBKVN010000200.1:0-3410 GCA_037968455.1 Rhodoferax sp. | reverse complement strand
GCCCGCGCCCTCGATCACCACCACGTCGTTTTCGGCGATGAGCTGGTCCAGTGCGGCGGCAATCTGCGGCCAGACTTTGAGGCTGCGACCGCGCCAGGGCATGGCGGTTAGCGCCTCGTCCACCCGGCCCATGAGCACCACCTGGCTGTGGGTGTCACGCTCGGGCTTCAGTAGCAAAGGGTTCATTCGCACATCGGGTATCGCCTGCGCGGCCAAAGCCTGGAAATACTGGGCACTTCCGATTTCGCCCAGCCCGTTGTCGCTGGCCACCACCCGCGCGTTATTGCTCATGTTCTGCGCCTTGAAGGGCGCCACCTTCAGCCCTTGCCGTGCGTAATAGCGGCACAGCGCAGTTGTTAACCAGCTTTTGCCGGCCCCACTGGTGGTGCCTAGCACCATCACGCATTTCGCAGTCATGCACGCATCCCGGTTTGCGCCGACAAAGCCGTCACCAACGCATCCTGCGCATCTGGAGGCAAAACACCCAGGCGCACATGGCCCGGCAGGCCAAACGAAGTGGCGTCGCGCAGCTTGATACCCGCCTCGCGCAGGGCGTTCACATCAAACGCCTGTGGTGGTTGGACGCAAAAGAAATTGGCTTCACTCTCCAAACAGCTCCAGCCCAACGCTTCCAACTGGGCGATTTGCCGGGCCTTCCAACCACGCAAAGTCTCCAAACTCTCAGACAACCAGGCTTGCACCTCGGGCTGCACCCAGGCTTGCAGCAAGGCCACCCCATGGGCGCCGACCGGCCACGACGGGCACATGCGCTCCAGCGCCGCGACGCCGTTGTGCGCGCCTTGCGGGGCAATCACATAAGCGGCTCGCACGCCCGTCAAGCCCAACGCTTTGTTGGGCGTCCACAACTGCCAAACCTGGGCGCGCTGCGCCTCGGTGAGGCTCGCCTCGCCTTCCAGCCGCAGCGGTGCATATGCGCAGTCCAGCACCGTGGGCGAGGAAAACCCGCGCGGCCAGTTGGTGTGCGGCCCGCCCAGCGGGCTGGAGGGCTCGCAGCACCAAACCAGGTCGGCATCATTGGGCTGGGTCACTTGCTTCAAGCCCCAGGCGGATGCCGCCTGCGCATAGTCGCCGTAGGCGTGGCGCGGCAAGTTCACACTGCGCCCGCCACGCTGCACGACCCAACCCGTGATGCGAAAAATGAACTCGCTGGCGCTGCCGGCCAGCAACACCCGCTGCGGGTCAACGTCATGAAACGCCGCCAATTGGGCGCGCAACTCGGTATAACTGCTGTCCGGGTAGCGGCGCGCATCGGCCTGTTCCACGGCGGCCAGCGCCGCAGGGCACGGGCCGCAGCTGTTGCTGTTGGTCGAGAAATCAAACAGCGCCGCGCCCAAGGCGTCAGTGCCGCCGTGCTCACGCGTTGGCGCCGGCGTAGGGGTGGAAATCGGTCTCGTCATGTCCATGAGGACCATCCTGTCACTATAAAAATAAGAGCTACTCCCGTTGATAAAACAAGGGCCAGAGCCACTTTTGATGAAATATTTAAGGCCAACTCGGTGTCAGCCCGGCCAGGGGCGCGGCCCGACGCATTCAAGGCATAAACATCGGATTTGTGCAAACACACCCCCAAGCTTAAAGCCATGGCCGCCATCGGCCAGCCGCTGTTGGGCGATGGCGTGCGCCGGGCCTCAACCGACAGTCTCTTCAAGCTCACACCGCCGCTCACACCCGCCAACAACAAGGCAGTGATGCGCGCCGGCAGCCAACTCAAAACGTCGTCTGCCCGAGCCGCCCACTTGCCAGCCCAGGCCCAGTTCTGGCCTTTGTAGACGCCGGGGTAACCCCACATGGCGTCGGCTGTGTTGGCAAAACGGTAAAGCACGGCACCCGGCAAACCCAGCAAGACAAACCAAAACAAAGGTGCCACCACCGAGTCGTTGAGGTTTTCTGCCAGCGACTCAATGGCGCTTTCGCGCACCTGGGACTCACTTAAGGCGGAGACATCGCGGCTGACCAACCAGCTCAAGCGCTCACGCCCCGCCGCCAATCCCCCACCGAGTGCCGGGTCCAAGGCCTGCTCCACAGCTTGCACCTCAGAACGCAACATGGCCCAGGCCAGCATGGGTTTGAGCGCCAGGCCCAAAAGCACCGCCGCCACCAGGCTACCAAACGGTGAACCCAACTCTGCCAACAAGGCCAACGCCACTTGTTGAAGCGCAGAAGCCGCTATCAAACAAATAGCTGCTCCCGCAGACCACACAAGCGCTGCGAGCCAAAATGCCTTGAAATCTGGAAGCGCGTTCGTCGTTTGACGGGTGTGAGATTGCACCCAACGTCCGGTAAATCCCAGGTAGTGGCCCATCCACACCACCGGGTGGAGGCTCACCGGCGGTTCGCCCGCCCAATGGTCGACCGCCAGCGCCACCAAAAGGGCCAATGCACTGATCCCAAGGGGTACAACAACCCAGCCGTCAGTCATGGCCCACGTGGCGCTCATGCTCGCTAGAGCCGGGCGACCGGGTGACCGGTCTTCAGGCCCAGACGGGCCAGCAAGGCCATGTCGTCATTGCCTTCGGGGTTGGGCGTGGTGAGCAGTTTGTCGCCGTAAAAGATGGAGTTGGCGCCCGCCACAAAGCACAGCGCCTGCACGGCGTCGCTCATGTTCTGGCGACCGGCGGACAAGCGCACCCGTGCCATCGGCATGGTGATACGCGCCACGGCGATGGTGCGCACAAACTCCAGCGGGTCCAGATCAGGCTGGTCGGCCAGAGGCGTGCCCTCAACTTTGACCAGGTGGTTGATGGGCACTGACTCAGGGTACGGGCCCAGGTTGGCCAACTCGGCAATCAAACCGGCGCGTTGCAGGCGGGACTCGCCCAAGCCCACAATACCGCCGCAGCACACACTCACACCGGCGTTGCGCACGCGGGCCAGGGTGTCCAGGCGGTCTTGGTAGTCCCGGGTGGTGATGACGTCGCCGTAAAAATCGGGGGCGCTGTCCAGGTTGTGGTTGTAGTAGTCCAGCCCGGCGTCGCGCAGGGTTTCGGCGTGGCCTTCGGCCAGCATGCCCAAGGTGGCGCAAGACTCCAGCCCGGTGGCTTTCACGGCCTTGACCAACTCGGCCACGGCTTCCACATCCCGGTCTTTGGGCGAACGCCACGCCGCACCCATGCAAAAACGGGTGGCGCCAGCGGCTTTGGCCGCCAAGGCGGCGGCGCGTACTTCATCAACGCCCATCAGCTTGCCAGCTTCAACGCCAGTGTCAAAGTGAACCGACTGCGGGCAATAACCGCAATCTTCCGGGCAGCCGCCCGTTTTGACGGACAAGAGCGTGGCCAACTCGACCAGATTGGCGTCAAAGTGGGCGCGGTGAATGGTTTGGGCCTGAAACATCAGGTCGTTGAACGGCAGGTCGAACAAGGCCTGCACCTCAGCCACCGCCCAGACTC
>JBBKVN010000199.1:0-7830 GCA_037968455.1 Rhodoferax sp. | reverse complement strand
GTGCGCCACACCCGGCTGCGCCCACGCCACCATGCGTTTGCCTACCCCACCTGCTTTTTGATGTTGCCCCTGCGCCAGCTGCAGGCCAACCCATCGGCGCTGGCAGTGAACCGGCGAGGCTTGATCAGCTTTCATGACCGTGACCATGGCGACGGTCGCAGCGCGGCCGAAGGCGGAGCCCTGGCTTGGGTGGAGAGCTTGTTGCATGCGGAGGGCATAAACGACGCCACCGGCGAAATCTGGCTGCACTGCTACCCCCGCGTGCTGGGCTACACCTTCAACCCGGTGAGCTTTTGGTACTGCCACCGCTCTGACGGCGAGTTGCGCGCGATTGTGGTCGAGGTCAACAACACGTTTGGCGAGCGCCACTGCTACCTGCTGGACGAGCCGCGTTACGGCCTGGAGCTACAAGCCCGCAAGGTGTTTCACGTTTCGCCGTTCTGCGCCGTCACCGGCGACTACCGGTTTCGCTTTCTGCGCACCCAACACGGCGGCGAAGACCGCACCGTGGTGCGGATTGACCATGACAACGCCGACGGCCCACTGCTGCAAACCAGCGTCAGCGGCACCTTGCTGCCGGTAACACCCGCGACCTTGCGCCGGGCACTAACGGGCTACCCGGCGCTGACATTGGCCGTGATGGCTCGCATTCACTGGCAGGCGCTTCGCTTGTGGTTCAAACGGGTGCGCTTTCACAGCAAGCCCAACCCGCGCCCGTTACCCCCGTGAGCCGATAGGCCCCGATTGATTCATTCCCCGCTCAAGGAGACTTCCATGAACACCACCACCGCCACCCACGCTCCCCGCACCTGGCCTGCGAATATTCCGGCCGCCGCCCGCACCGGACTGAAAATGCTGCAGCGCATTCAGGTCGGCTCACTGACGGTGCAACTGCCCGACGGCTCACTGCAACACTTCGGCCAACACGCGGGGCCAGCGGCCAGCATTTGCCTGCACAACTGGCAGGTGTTCAGCGCCGCACTCAAGTCTGGCGACATCGGCTTCGCTGAGAGCTATATTGCCGGCGACTGGAGCACCAGCCACCTCACGGACTTGCTGCAACTCTTTGTCGCCAACCGCGTGCACATTGAAGAGGCCATCTACGGCAGCTGGGCCGGGCGCCTGCTGTACCGGCTCAAGCATCTGATGAACCGCAACACCCGCGCCAACAGCCAGAAAAACATCCATGCGCATTACGACCTGGGCAACGCCTTTTACGAACTCTGGTTGGACGAGACCATGAATTACTCGGCCGCCTGGTTTGAAGGGCGGGCCGACGGTGACCTGATCACCGCCCAAAACGCCAAGGTACGCCGCGCCTTACAACAAGCCGGCGTGAAGGCAGGAGACAGGGTGCTGGAAATCGGTTGCGGCTGGGGCGCCTTGGCTGAAATGGCGACCACCGAGTTTGGCGCCTCTGTGGCCGGGGTGACGCTGTCCACCGAGCAACTGAGCTTCGCGCAAGACCGCATGGCGAAACTGGGCGTAGCCCCGGTGGGCAGCGGCGCCCCGGTCAGCCACGACCTGCGCCTGCAGGACTACCGCGACATTCAAGACGGACCGTTTGACGCCATTTGCTCCATTGAAATGGTGGAGGCCGTGGGCCGCGAGTACTGGCCCACCTACTTCCAAGCCGTGAAGAAACTGTTGAAACCCGGCGGTCGGGCCTGCATTCAAAGCATCGTGATTGACGACAAGCTGTTTGAGCGCTACATCGGCTCCACCGACTTTATCCAGCAGTACATTTTTCCCGGTGGCTGCTTGCCCAGCCCCAGCGAGTTCCGCCGCCAGGCAGAGGCCGCCGGGCTGCAGGTGGAAGAAGAGTTTTCCTTTGGCCAAGACTACGCGCTGACGCTGCGCCACTGGCGCGATCGCTTCCTGGCCCACCGCGCCGAGATTCTGCAGCAGGGCTTTGACGAACGCTTCATGCGCATCTGGGAGTTCTACCTCTGCTACTGCGAAGCCGCCTTCACCATGAAAAACACCGACCTGGTGCAATACACCCTGGTTCGGCCATCGCTATGAAAAAGAGAGCTACTCTCGCACTGCTGGCGGGCGCCACGGGCACTTTTTACTTAAAAACATGGGCCAATCTGGTGTCCGACGCGTCGCCACCACTGCCAGGGCTACGCGCGGCTGGTGAAGGCTCGCTTCGGTTTTGGGGCATGGCCATCTACAGTGCCCGCCTGTGGGTCAGCCCTGGCTTTCAGGCTGAGAACTATCTGGCCCAGCCGCTGGCCTTGACCCTCGCCTATCAACGTGATTTCAGTGCGAAATCGATTGCCGAACGTTCGATCACCGAGATGCAGCGCGTTGGCGATTTCAGCACGGCGCAGGCCGCCCGCTGGCGCCAGGCGCTGCAAGCCGCGCTGCCTGATATTCAGGCGGGCGACCAACTCACCGGGCTTTACCAACCAGGCCGCTCGGCCGTGTTCCAAATGAAGGGACGAACTGTGGGTGAGGTCAGCGACCCCGACTTTTCCCCGCTGTTCTTCGGCATCTGGTTGTCGCCGCGTACCTCCGAGCCCCGTTTGCGCGAGGCGCTACTGGCCCTGCCGGGGCCGCCCCAGTG
Organism: Rhodoferax sp.; assembly: GCA_037968455.1. Taxonomy (GTDB): domain Bacteria; phylum Pseudomonadota; class Gammaproteobacteria; order Burkholderiales; family Burkholderiaceae_C; genus Rhodoferax. The sequence continues at coordinate 5,258 of JBBKVN010000199.1, read as the reverse complement.
ACCCAAGCCACCTCGCTGTCGGCCCGCCATGGTCTGAGCTACGGCTTGCTCGGTCTGCCGCTGGCGTTTGTGGCGTTGCCGCTGTATGTGCTGCTGCCCAACCATTACGCCCGCGAGTTCGGCATGCCATTGGCCACCTTGGGCGCCGTGCTGCTGCTCGCCCGCTTGTTTGATGCCTTGAGCGACCCGCTGCTGGGGCGACTGAGCGACTGGCTGTTTGCCCGCTCCCGGCGCGCCGTGCTGATGATGGGCGGCATCTCGGCGGTGATTTTGGCGCTCGGCATGCACGCCCTCTTCTTCCCGCGCGTCTCCACGCCCGAGGCCCTTCAGTACTGGGCGTTGGCCTGTTTGCTGGTCGTCTATACCGCCTACAGCCAGCTCGGTATTTCTCACCAGTCCTGGGGCGCGCGTTTGGGCGGGGGGGAGTTGCACCAAGGGCGCATCGTGGCCTGGCGCGAGGGACTTGGGCTGGTAGGCGTCTTGCTGGCCGCCGTTCTGCCCTCGCTCTTTGGCTTGTCGGTGATGATTACCGTGCTGGCCGTGGCCCTGGCGGTGGGCTGGTTCGCCTGGTCCCACGCGCCCGAACCGAGTCGCAGTCCAACCCCGTTGGCAGAGCTGCCACAGGCCAGCCTGTGGCACCCGTGGCGGCAACCTGCGTTTCGCCGCTTGCTGGCCGTTTTCATGCTCAACGGCATTGCCAGCGCAGTTCCCGCCACGCTGGTGCTTTTCTTCATTCAAGATCGCCTGCAAGCATCCCCTGCGCAGGAACCACTGTTTTTGGGCGCTTACTTTTTGTGTGCCGCGCTATCGATGCCGCTGTGGCTCAAGGGGGTGGGTCATTGGGGCTTGGCTCGCACCTGGTTGGCTGGCATGCTCTTGGCCATTGCGGTGTTTGGCTGGGCTGCAGGTCTGGGACAAGGTGACACCACGGCCTTCCTGATCGTCTGTGCCCTCTCAGGGGTGGCATTGGGCACCGACCTCGCCCTGCCCAGCGCCTTGCTCGCGGGCGTGATCGCCGGGCAAGGTGACCAAGGGCGGCTGGAAGGCGCCTACTTTGGCTGGTGGAACCTGGCCACCAAGCTGAATCTGGCACTGGCTGCCGGACTGGCTCTGCCGCTGTTAGGCGTTCTGGGCTACACGCCTGGCGTACGAGACGCAGAAGCACTTCGCACCCTGGGCCTCGCCTATGCAGTGCTGCCCTGCGCCCTGAAATTGGCAGCCGCCTTCACCCTGTATTTTTTATTGATTCGCCAGCCCAAGCCACGCCGCCAACTGTTACCCAAAGGACATTCCTGATGCAAAGACGTCTTCTTCTCTCTAGCGCGGTGGCCGCGCCTCTCGTACTGGCCGGTTGCGCCAGCCCCAAGTTGTCAGACTTCGCTGGCCAGAAACCCACTTTGGACCTGGCTGAGTATTTCAATGGCCGCGTGGATGGCTACGGCATCTTTCAGGACCGCAGCGGACAGGTCGTGAAGCGCTTCACGGTGGTCATGGACTGCCGTTGGCAGGGAAACCAGGGCGTACTGGACGAGGCCTTTACCTACTCTGACGGCAGCACAGAGCGCCGCATCTGGACGCTGACCCGCAGTGAAGGCGGTGTCTACACGGGCACGGCAGGCGATGTGGTGGGCGTGGCACGCGGCCAAACGTCGGGCAACGCATTCCACTGGAACTACACCTTGAACTTACCCGTGGACGGCAAAACCTGGGAAGTCCAATTGGACGACTGGATGTATTTGATAGATGAGCGCACCATGCTGAACCGTGCCACCATGAGCAAGTTTGGCGTACGCTTGGGCGACCTCACGCTGTCATTCACCAAACGTTAAAGTCGCCACCCATGAGTCTGAACCCCAAAATACCGAACTGGACCGGCCGGCGCGTCTGGCTTCTGGGCGCCTCCAGCGGCATTGGCCGGGCCACAGCATCGGCACTGCATGCGCAGGGCGCTCAAGTGATCCTCTCCGCTCGCAACGCACAGTCTCTCGCCGACTTTGTGGCCGCGCACCCTGGCAGCCTCGCTGTAGCGCTGGACGTGACTCAGGACGACGAGATCAAGGCCGCCGCGGCACAACTGCTGGCCAGCGGACCGTTGGATTTGGTGTTTTATTGCGCCGGCACTTACCAGGATATGCGCGCCACCGAGTTTGATATGGGCGTGATGCTGAGCCACCAAGACGTGAACTACACCGGCGCCTTGCGGGTGCTCGACGCGGTGCTGCCGACCCTACTGGCAGCTGCGGAAAAAGGTGCGCCCGCCCACTTCAGCGTCATCAGCAGCGTGGCCGGCTTTGGCGGCCTGCCCAAAAGCCTGGCTTATGGCCCCACCAAGGCGGCGCTAATCAACCTGGCCGAGACCTTGTACCTGGACTTGCATGATTTGGGCGTGGGCGTCAGCCTGGTCAACCCCGGTTTTGTGGCCACGCCGCTGACCGCCGGCAACGACTTCACCATGCCCGCGCTGATGGCTCCCGAAGACGCCGCCCAGGCCATTCTGCGCGGCTGGGCGCGGGGCGACTTTGAAATCCACTTCCCCAAACGCTTTACCCGCATGATGAAATTGCTGAACTTGCTGCCCTACCGCGGCTACTTTCCAGCGGTACGCCGCTTCACCGGGCTATAAGCCATGACCCTCGCTTTTGAACACCCTACTGAACAGGCCGTCACCGGCATGGTGGCCTGGTTTGAGCAACTGTCACCAGCCGACCTGACCCGGTTTGGCACGTATTACGCAGCCCAGGCCCGCTTCAAAGACCCGTTCAATGAGGTTCAGGGACTGGCTGAGATTCAGCGCATTTTTACGCACATGTTTGAGGCCTTGCATGAGCCTCGCTTTGTTGTCACGACCCGCGTGGTGCAGGGCCAGCAGTGCTTTCTCACCTGGGATTTTTTCTTTCGCTTCAAGGGCTTTCAACAAGACACGCAGCAAACTGTGCGCGGTGCTACGCACTTGGTGCTGGATGAGAACGGTTTGATCACTCTGCACCGCGACTACTGGGACGCAGCCGAAGAACTGTACGAAAAGTTCCCGGTGGTGGGCGGCCTGATGCGTTGGCTCAAAAAGCGCGCCAACAGTTAACTTGCCTCAAGCCTTGAAGGTCGACAGCAGGATGCTGGTTTCGGTAGTGGCAATACCGTCGATCTGACGAATGGTGTTGAGCACCCGGTCAAACGCCTCCAGCGTGTCAGCGCGCAGCTCGGCCACGATGTCCCAACGCCCATTGGTGCTGTGCAGGGAATACACGCTGGGGTGGCCGCGCAGCTTGGCCATGATGTCGGTGGCGCGGTTGCCCTCCACCGCAATCGTCATCATGGCGCGCACCCGGTGCCCGTCGGTGACGGCTTTCAAGCGCACGGTATAGCCCTGCACGGTGCCGTCGCTCTCCATCTTGGCCAGCCGGTTTTGCACGGTAGCGCGTGCCACGCGCAGCTTTTTGGCCAAGGTGGCAACCGGCAGGCGCGCATCGTCGCGCAACAACCCCAACAACTCCCGATCCAGATCGTCCATCACGCACTCCAACGCTTCGAAAGATACAAAGTGCCAATTAGCTCATATCAAAAAGACCAATGGCAGTACGAATTGTGACACTTTGACCGCTTCTGTATAGCTCAGCTTCAAAGAACAATCACCCTCATGCCCGCTCAAGTGAACGGGCACACTCCCCCTTCACTAGGACCCGTACATGCGCCCTATTCGCTCCATTCAGGCCCCCAGCGCGGTGGTCATGGTTCGCCCGCACACCTTTTCACCTAACCCCGAAACCGCCGCCGACAACACCTTCCAGCGCACAGCCGCGCTGGAGATGGCCAGTAGCACTGCTGCTGCGGCCTATGCAGAGGTAACCGCGGCCGCCACGAAGCTGGAGGCGCAGGGGGTGACGGTGCATTTGTTTGACGACGCCGGCACCCACAACACGCCGGACTCGGTGTTCCCCAACAATTGGTTCTCCACCCATGCCGGTGGGCACATCGCGCTGTACCCTATGTACTCGCCCAACCGCCGCCGCGAGCGGCGCATAGACGTGATCGAGATGCTGAAAGCCAACTACCGGGTGCAGGATGTCATCGATTACTCTGGTCTGGAATACGACGATTTGTTTCTGGAAGGCACCGGCGCCATGGTGCTCGATCATGTGGACCGTGTGGCCTACACCGCACGTTCCAACCGGGCCAACGCCGTGGCGTTGGAACGCTTTGCCACCCATTTCAATTTTGAACCCATGGTATTTGACGCCACCGATGCCCAAGGCCAGGCGGTGTACCACACCAATGTGCTCATGTGCGTGGCCACTGAATTCGCCATGGTCGGGTTCTCCATGATTCAGAGCCCCGACCGGCGCGAAGAAATTCGCACCCGCCTGGCGGAATCCGGTCGCGCCATCATCGACCTCAGCGCCGAGCAAATCGGCGAGTTTGCCGGCAATGCCCTGGAACTGACGGGCCGAGACGGCCGCCTGCTGGCACTCTCAACGCGAGCCTTCAATAGCTTGTTGCCCGCCCAAATTGCGGCGATTGAGCAGTCGGTCAAGCTGCTTGCGCTGGACGTGCCCACCATTGAGTTGGCAGGCGGCTCGGTGCGCTGCATGCTGGCCGGCATTCACCTGGCTCGCCGCACGCACTGACGCAACAAGCGACTTAAGGCGGGCTTAAGCCGCTTGAGGCATCATGTTTCTTGATCAAAGGAAGGGAAAAATGCGGCTGCTTCTGGTTGAAGACGACATCATGATTGGCGAGACCGTGCTTGATGTGCTGCGCGCTGAGCACTTTGCGGTCGATTGGGTGAAGGACGGTGCCATGGCCGACACGGCGACGCGCTCCCAGAACTACGACTTGATCCTGCTCGACCTCGGCCTGCCCAAACGCGATGGTCTGGATGTTTTGAAAGGACTGCGACAACGCCATGACGCCACCCCGGTGATCGTCGTCACTGCACGCGACGCCGTGGCCGACCGCATTGCAGGCCTGGACGCCGGCGCCGATGACTATGTGTTGAAACCGTATGACCTGGATGAACTGCTGGCGCGTATCCGTGCCCTCATTCGCCGCGGCGCGGGTCGGCCAGATCCTGTGTTGGAAATCCAAAATATTCGCCTGAACCCCATCACCCACGAAGCCCTGCGAGACGGCCAAGTCGTGGCGCTGTCTGCCCGCGAGTGGGCGGTTCTGGAGGCGCTCATGGCGCGACCCGGTATTGTCTTATCGCGCGCCCAACTGGAGGAAAAACTGTACAGCTGGAAAGACGACATCAGCAGCAATGC